>NZ_JAMZAP010000019.1:70728-92841 GCF_024181785.1 Vibrio sp. Y42_MX_L11 | reverse complement strand
TGCTGACGGAAGAAACCAGCTTCAAAGCTGGGATCAAAAGAAAGCAGAAAAAAGCGAACCGTAGCAACAGCTACCTTTCGCAAGTCCTTGCAGGGCAAGGGGTTTCGTAATCTTTCCCTGGCATGACCCCCATACTTCAAAATTTTCATCATTTGCTCAATAACTTCTCCTTATTCACTAGCCAAATTCATACACAAAAGATATAACTCCTGCGCGAGACATTAAGATCTCATTAGCTGTAAACTCAGGAACGATAAATGAAAAAAATTCAACGCAGTGCGCTAGCTCTCTTCTTACTTGGCTTGATAACGGGATGTCAGTTGACCGCCAGTGAGCCACTTCAACCTACCGCGAATCAAAACATCATCGAATCAGCCAAAAATGAGCTGGATGGAATTGAAGAGTTAGAGGTCAGTGACGAGGGTGTTATTACTTTTACCCAGCGTCTAAGAACACCAGGAACCTACTGGATCCCAGCGAGAATTAAAGAACTTAGCTACGATATATCATGCGTGCAGCTCAGTTACTTCATTGATAGAGGCATGGTGGTGAAGTCCGCCTTTTTAGGTGCTCGAGGACGTGTTGAATATTACGATATGGAACGTTGCATGAAAGACACGCCATTCCAGTAAAAAGCATAAAAAAAGCTCCACTAACGTGGAGCTTTTTGTAATCTATTCTTAGCAACTATGGGCGAGCGACAAAGCCTACCGCTTTGTATGCTTTCTTCAGCGTTTCAGCGGCGCGAGCCGATGCTTTTTCTGCACCTTGCTGCATTACCTCATCCATGTAAGCACGATCAGCGCGAATACGATGGTATTCTGCTTGAATTGGCTCAAGCATTGCTACAACCGCCTCGCCAACATCTTTCTTAAATGGACCATACATTTCTACGCCTTTGTACTTGGCTTCGATATCTTCAAAGCTCATTCCTGTCGCCGCAGAGTAAAGTCCCATTAGGTTCGCGATACCCGCTTTGTTCTCGATATCATGGCGAATGCTTGGTGGGGTTTCGGTGTCTGTTTGCGCCTTGTTGATCTTCTTGATGATCGACTTTGGCTCTTCAAGCAGAGTAATCACGTTCTTACGGTTATCATCTGACTTCGACATTTTCTTCGTCGCGTCTTGAAGACTCATCACACGTGCATTGACTGTTGGAATGTACGGCTCAGGAACGGTAAAAATCGGACTCTCTGGTGAGTAGATGTTGTTAAAACGCGTTGCGATATCACGTGCTAACTCAAGATGCTGTTTCTGGTCGCTACCAACTGGCACTTGGTGTGCGCCGTAAAGCAAAATATCTGCTGCCATCAACACAGGGTAATCAAACAGCCCCACGTTTACGTCATTTGCGTAACGTGCCGATTTGTCTTTAAACTGAGTCATACGGCTCAGCTCACCCATTTGCGTGTAACAGTTAAGAAGCCAACCAAGTTGAGCATGCTCTGGTACGTGTGACTGAACAAATAGCGTGCTCTTCTTCGGATCAACACCAACTGCCAGACAAATTGCCAGTGCGTCTAATGTCGCTTCATGCAGTGCTTTAGGATCCTGACGAACCGTAATCGCATGAAGGTCTACTACACAGTATTGGCAATCATAATCGTCTTGCATCTGCTGCCATTGACGTAGAGCACCCAAGTAGTTACCGATACTTAGTTCACCTGACGGTTGAACACCACTCAATACAATGGGTTTGCTCATTAGAATGATTCCTTTGACTTCTTAATCTAATTAAAATGAAAAACCGTGCGGCTTTTAGCGCACGGTTTACTCAGTGTACTCATTAACAAGTATTTTGGAAGATCTTTTGTTGCCGTTATGCAGAAACAGCGACGACTTCCAGTAATTCCGCGAGGCGGTTCGCCACTACGTCAGGGTTCGAAGCTGAAATGGGCTCGCCGTGGTTATAACCGTAAGTTAAACCAAATGAAGCACAACCCGCATTTTTCGCCGCCAAGATATCGTTTTTCGAATCCCCAACCATCAGCATCTCTGCTGGTTTTACCTGGTGCTTTTCCATTAGCCAGTTCAGCGCCACCGGGTTTGGTTTTTTCTCTGGAAACGCGTCACCACCTAATACGTCTACGAAGTACTTGGTGATGTCATGCTGCTCTAGAATTTCTGGTACGAATTTCGAGGGCTTGTTCGTCACAATCGCCATCGTAAAACCAGCTTGGTGTAGCTCTTCAAGCGTCTCTTTTACTGTTGGGTAAAGGTGACTTAGCTTATGGCCGCTTTGCTTATAGTATTCATCAAACAGCTCACGCGCTTTAGCACGCAGCTCATCACTCAAATCACTGCTGATGGTCATGCTTTGGCTTAATGCACGTCCAATCAATATATCTGCACCATTACCAACGTAATCACGCACCTGCTCTTCTGATACAGAAGGATAGCCTAACGCCTGAACTGCTTGATCGGCCGCTACGGCAAGATCTGGCACGCTATCAAGCAGTGTTCCATCCAGATCAAAAGCAATCAATTTAATATCTTGTTGGGTCATAAATTCCCTAGCTAAAATAACACAGGATGGTTCCCCATCCTGTGTGCTTAATCTTGATGTCACTCAGTGTCACACTCAGCGACGCTTAGTGTGCTCGCCTTATTTTTGGGCAGCCAAACGCTGACGAACCGCTTCAAACAAACAGATACCAGAAGCCACTGATACGTTCAAGCTTGATACACTGCCCGCCATAGGGATCTTAATTAAATCATCGCAGGTTTCGCGAGTAAGACGACGCATACCATCACCTTCAGCACCCATCACGATAGCAAGAGGACCAGTAAGCTTAGCTTGATAAATGTCGTGCGTAGCTTCACCAGCCGTACCCACAAACCAAATCCCTTTTTCCTGTAGCGTACGCATTGTACGTGCAAGGTTGGTTACACGAATCAAAGGCACAACCTCTGCAGCGCCACATGCTACTTTACTTACCGTTGCATTCATTGGTGCAGAACGATCTTTCGGTACGATGATCGCCGCAGCGCCTGCCGCATCTGCGTTACGCAAACACGCACCAAGGTTGTGCGGGTCCGTCACACCATCTAACACTAACAGTAGCGGTGATTCATGCTGCGCTAAGATGTCATCAATGTCGTTCTCGTTCAGTTGTTTTGCTGGTTTTACGCGAGCAATGATGCCTTGGTGATTTGCACCACGCGCTTTATCATCCAGAGTTTTACGCGTCATTTGTTGAATAGAGACACCACAAACCTGAAGATCATTTAGGATTGGCATCAGGCGATCATCTTGACGACCTTTTAAAACGTATGCCTCGATAAAACGCTCTGGTTCGCGCTCCAATACCGCTTTCACTGCGTGAATGCCGTAGATAAATTCGTTACTCATTGTTTAACCTGTTGTTCGGGTCGTATTGCCTGCACCAGCCGAGTTTGAACTGAGCTGGCGCTTCAGCCTACTACGCTTCTTTTTTAGTGCGCTTGGTTTTCTTCGGCTTACTGTGTGGCTTTTTTTTACGTGCTTTTTTCACTTTAGGCTTCTTTTTGCCTTCGGCGTCATCACGTTTGGGGCCATTGCGCTTACTCACTGCGCCCGTTTCTTCTGGACGCTTAGTTGGCTCTATCGCAGGAACTGCGCGAGGCGCGCCACCTTCTTTCGATGAAGAGCGAGTCGCAGCGCGTTTTTTATCTTTCGCTTTGCGTTTTGCTTCCGCTGCGCGTTTCTTCGCAGTCTTACCTTCACCGCGTAGCTTACGACTTGTTTCGACCAATTCAAAGTCAATTTGCTTATCATCGAGGTTAACAGCCAGTACTTTTACTTTTACTGCATCACCTAAGCGATAGATGTTACCGAAACTTTCACCAATAAGTCGTTGACCAATAGGGTCAAATTGATAGTAGTCGTTCGCAAGGGTAGAAATATGCACCAAACCATCGATGTGCAAATCCGTTAAACGTACAAAGAAGCCAAAGCTAGTGACATTAGCAATCACGCCGTCTAGTTCGTCACCGACGTGATCTTGCATGTATTCACACTTCAACCAATCCGCAACATCACGTGTTGCATCGTCCGCACGGCGCTCTGTCATCGAACATTGTTCACCGTAAAAGTCCATATCATCGAACGAGTAATGATAGCCACCCGTTGGTGTCCAGCGATCTTGATTACGACCTTCTTCTTTCGCAATCAGATACTTGATTGCACGGTGAAGTAACAAGTCAGGGTAACGACGAATTGGCGACGTAAAGTGCGCATAGCGTTTCAGTGCCAATCCAAAGTGCCCCGCGTTATCTGCGTTGTATACCGCTTGCTTCATTGAGCGCAGCAGCATGGTTTGAATCAACTCTTGATCTTGACGCCCAGAGATTTGACGCGCGAGATCAGCATAGTCCGTTGGTGAAGGCTCTAAACCACCTTTTAGCTCAAGACCAAGTTCACTTAAGAAGTCACGGAAACCTTGCAGGCGTAATTCACCTGGAGATTCGTGGATACGATAGAGCGCAGGCTCTTTCGCTTTTTCTACCAGCGATGCCGAAGCAATGTTGGCTAAAATCATACATTCTTCGATGATCTTGTGCGCATCATTACGAATCACTGGCTCAATACTTTCGATTTTACGTTCCGCATTGAAGATAAACTTGGTTTCAACGGTTTCAAATTCGATTGCACCGCGTTGATCTCGTGCTTCTTTCAGCACTTTGTACATCTTATGCAGCTCTTCTAGATGAGAAACAAGCGGCTGGTAGCGCTCACGTAGTTCTTCATCCCCTTCTAGAATCGCGCTCACTTTGCTATATGTGAGACGAGCGTGCGAGTTCATCACGGCTTCGTAGTGCTTGTAGCCCGATAGTTTACCCGTCTCTGAGATGGTCATTTCGCACACCATACACAAGCGATCTACTTGCGGGTTAAGCGAACATAGGCCGTTCGACAGCACTTCCGGTAGCATTGGCACTACTTGCGAAGGGAAGTACACCGAGTTACCACGGTTGATGGCTTCTTTATCCAGCGCAGAGTCAGGACGAACGTAGTAACTGACGTCAGCAATCGCTACCCATAAACGCCAACCACCTTCTTTGTTCTTCTCACAGTAAACAGCATCATCAAAGTCTCGTGCGTCTTCGCCGTCAATGGTCACAAGTGGTAACTCACGTAAATCCACACGACCAACTTTGGCTTCTTCTGGTACTTCTTCGCCTAAGTTTTCGATTTGTTTATCGACGGCCTCTGGCCACTCGTGAGGAATTTGGTGTGTACGAATCGCAATTTGCGTTTCCATACCTGGTGCCATATTTTCACCAAGTACTTCAACCACTTTACCCATCATGCCACGTGAGCGTGAGCCACGATCAGTAATTTCAATCACGACCACGTTACCCATGCGTGCACCCGCTTTGTGCTCATTTGGGATCAGAATATCTTGGCTGATACGCGAGTCATCAGGGACAACATAGGAATAACCATATTCGAGGAAGAAACGACCGACGATTTGATCATTACGCTCCTCTAACACTCGAACCAAGCGCCCTTCACGACGACCGCGCTTGCTGTTGTCTGTAGGTTGCACTAAAACAAAGTCACCGTGGATGATGTTCTTCATTTGATGGTGCGGTAACAGAATATCATCATCCTTGCCGACGCTGCCTTCTGGACGCACCCAACCGTGGCCATCACGATGACCAATCACGTAACCTTTCACCATTTCAAGTTTTTCAGGCAATGCGTAGCACTGACGGCGGGTAAACACCAGTTGACCATCTCGCTCCATCGCACGTAGCCGACGACGCAACCCTTCGTATTGCTCTTCGCCCTCAAGCTTTAGTGCCTCAAACAAGTCGTTGCGATTCATTGGTACGCCCGCTTGCTCTAGAAACTCGATGATAAACTCTCGGCTTGGAATTGGATTTTCGTAATTTTTGGATTCACGATCTGCAAAAGGATCGTTTGGAATATTGTCTGACATAGGCACGCCTATCTAGCAAGGAAGGTATATGGCTAGTATATCTGAGTCTCTCGATAAGCTACAGAATTGCTTTGAAAAAAGAATGATCGAGATCGACTCTAGACGTGCAAATGAGTTAAGGACGAGCCAGTAAGATCAACAACTCAGAATTGTCGCTGAGCAAGGATTCGATCGTGCAATCATCCAGCTCCGCCAAAAAGGCACTTTTTGCTTTTGCCAATTTATCTTTGAGGCGACAGGCAGGGGTAATATGGCAAAAATCTACGCCACAATTGACCAAATCTAACGGCTCTAAATCTCGCACCACACCACCTACTGTGATTTCAGAAGCAGGTTTCATCAGCCGAATACCACCGTTTTTTCCACGCACGGTGTGGACATAACCTAGTTGCCCTAAACGGTTGATAACTTTGACCATATGGTTTCGTGACACACCAAATAAATCCGTCACTTCAGTGATATTAGTTAACTCATCTTCCGGCAACGAAGCCAAGAAAATTAAGGTTCTCAACGCATAATCAGTAAAGCTCGTTAACTGCATATTCTCTCCCAAAGTGCGACTCAATAACTCGCTGGTGACACTAAAACGCCAAACTTGAGCTATCGATAAAAGTGTAAATCTTTTCTTGATCGAAAGATACATTTGAGATACAACTTTAAACATGCATTATAAATACAACTTAAAGTAGGAAGCCCATATGCTCAGCAATCAAACCATCGAGATCGTCAAAGCGACCGCACCACTTATCGCCGAAACGGGACCAAAACTGACCGCGCACTTTTATGAACGTATGTTTACTCATAACCCTGAGTTGAAAGATATTTTTAATATGAGTAACCAGCGTAACGGCGATCAGCGTGAAGCGCTATTCAACGCCATCTGCGCCTATGCTGCCAATATTGAAAATTTGCCAGCTCTACTTGGCGCAGTAGAAAAAATTGCGCATAAACACACGAGCTTTTTGATCACAGAAGATCAGTACCAAATCGTTGGTAAACATCTACTTGCGACGATTGATGAGTTGTTTAATCCAGGTCTGGAAGTGTTGGATGCTTGGGCTGAGGCTTACGGCGTACTTGCGAATGTATTTATTCAGCGCGAAGAACAAATTTACCAACAAAATGAAGCTTTGGAAGGCGGCTGGCGCGGTCTACGCGAATTTGAATTAGTCGATAAACAAATCGAGAGCGAACACATTTGCAGCTTTGTGTTTAAACCAACCGATGGCCAAAAAGTGGCACCGTATAAACCGGGACAATATCTTGGCATCTATATCAACAGTGACCAGTTAGAAAACCAAGAAATTCGCCAATATAGCCTATCTTCTGCGGTCCAAGAGAACACCTACCGTATCTCAGTAAAACGTGAAGAAGGCGGAAAAGTATCGAACTTCCTGCACGATAACCTGAACATTGGCGAAAAAGTGCAGCTTGCCGCCCCTGCCGGTGATTTCTTTATGGATGCCGAACCACAAACACCCGTTGTTCTAATTTCTGCAGGTGTAGGACTGACGCCAACGCTGTCCATGCTAGAAAGTCTCTCAGTACATCAAGCACCTGTAACTTGGGTTCATGCAACAGAAAATGGTCAACAGCATGCTTTCAAGCAACACGTGAACCAACTAGTCGCGGCAAAAGAAAACATGAACGCGCTCGTTTGGTATAACCACCCAACGGCAGAAGACAAGCTAGGTGAAGACTTCCACTTCACGGGTTTTGTCAATCTGTATGAAATTGAAGCCGCATTAAAGCAAGATAACGTGCAGGTGTACTTCTGTGGCCCTGTCGGGTTCATGCAGCACGTAGCGAAACAACTATTAGAACTTGGCGTACCACAAGAGCAATTCCATTACGAATGCTTCGGTCCACACAAAGTCGTTTAATCGCTCAAGATTACTCTTCGGGAAAACAACAAAGCCCACATTATGTGGGCTTTGTTGTATGAAGTTGTTTGCCTTGATAAGACGTTACCAAAAGGTATCTCGCCGTTTAGCTCGAGCAATAACGTTTTGTGGCATGCGCTGCTCAAGGCCATTTCTCAATACAGTGATACGCTTATGCTGCCGCTTATCTGCTGTGACAGAGTTATATAACCAACGATACGCATCTTCGTAATCAAGTGGGCTGCCGTAATCACGCAGGAGCAATTCGGCTAAATGAATACGCGCATTTAGGTTTCCCATTGAGGCGGCTTCTCGCAAGTAAGGAATTGCTCGTTCTTTATCTTGCTGCACTAAAGTGCCACGCGAATAGTATCGGCCAATCTGCTCTAGCGCGGCAGGTAATCCCTGATGTGCTGCATTTTCGATGTAGTAAAGGCCCAGTTCGACATCTTGCTCGACACACACACCCCACGCCAACATGTCGCCGTAAAGAAATTCATAAGCGGGCAAGTTAATTCGAGTCGCACGAGCAACGATATCCTCCACCAGCTGGCAGTTATCAGCGCGCACACGTTGTAAGTGCTTATTTTGCTCAATAAGCTTTATCAGCTCTGCTTCGGTGTAGATAGGAACTGGCGCCCCCACATCAGCAACATTGGCTTTCGCTGTGGTAGCTACCAAGGTCAATAACAGTGAAGCAGCCACTGTTCGTAACTTCATAAACGTACTCTTTAAGGTATCTAAGAAACCAAAGATCGATGAAGGATCTCCTCTGCTTGATAACCTTATCGGCAAAAACCAGCTAAGCTTTAGACAATTTTTGCCTCTGACTTAGACTCAGCGGCAAAAATTTGCCATATGAGAATCACTGCCGTTTTTTGTTCAGATACAAAAAAGCCGACCAGAAGGTCGGCTTTTGCAATCTTTAACGACTATCAATTAAGCTTCGAATGGATGAACCTTGATGATAGTTTCGTTACGGTCAGGACCTGTTGAAATGATATCTACAGGCACACCTGTTAGCTCTTCAATACGCTTGATGTAGTTAAGAGCCGCTTGTGGTAGATCTTCTAGCGCTTTAGCACCGAATGTGTTCTCAGACCAACCAGGCATTGTTTCGTAGATTGGCGTTGCTTTTTCGAATGCTTCAGCAGCCATCGGAGAAACTTCTAGCACAGAGCCATCTTCCATCTTGTAACCAGTACAGATTTTTAGCTCTTCTAGACCATCTAGTACGTCTAGTTTAGTTAGACAGAAACCAGATACAGAGTTGATTTGGATTGCACGACGCATAGCAACAGCATCGAACCAACCAGTACGACGTAGACGACCAGTTGTCGCACCGAACTCGTGGCCAACTTCACCTAAGTGCTTACCAATTGGATCTTGCTTATCTAGACCATCGTATAGTTCTGTCGGGAATGGACCTGCACCAACGCGAGTACAGTACGCTTTCGCGATACCCAAGATGTAACCGATGTGACGAGGACCAAAACCAGAACCTGCAGCAACACCACCAGCAGTCGTGTTAGAAGACGTTACGTATGGGTAAGTACCGTGGTCGATATCAAGTAGCGTACCTTGTGCACCTTCGAACATGATCTTATCGCCGCGCTTACGTGCTGCGTCTAGTTCGTCAGTTACGTCGATAACCATTGAAGTAAGTAGCTCTGCGTAGCCTTTTGCTTCTTCAAGCACAGCTTCGTAGCTTACTGGTTCAGCTTTGTAGAAGTTAACTAGTTGGAAGTTATGGAACTCCATGACTTCTTTTAGCTTCTCAGCGAACGATTCCATATCGAATAGGTCGCCAACGCGTAGACCGCGACGAGCAACTTTATCTTCGTATGCTGGACCGATACCACGACCTGTTGTACCGATAGCTTTTTTACCGCGAGCGATTTCGCGAGCTTGGTCCATTGCAACGTGGTAAGGAAGAATTAGCGGACATGCTTCAGAAATGAAAAGACGCTCGCGTACTGGAATACCGCGCTCTTCAAGAGGTTTCATTTCTTTAAGTAGAGCTTCAGGTGATAGTACAACACCGTTACCGATAACACATTTTACGTTATCGCGAAGGATACCTGATGGAATTAAGTGAAGAACGGTTTTTTCACCGTCAATTACGAGAGTATGACCTGCGTTGTGACCGCCTTGGTAGCGTACCACGTATTTTGCATCTTCAGTTAAAAGGTCTACGATTTTACCTTTACCTTCGTCACCCCATTGGGTGCCTAGAACGACTACGTTATTTCCCATCTTTCCAAGTCTGATTGCTAGTTAAAAATGGATTCTAGCACCGAATCACGCTTCTTGCAGTCATTTTTTGTTCACAGAGTTGCTACCAGAATGTCATCTTGCTGCTTTGCTCATTTTGAAATCAGCATATCACTGATAGTATTTAGTTTTCTTTATTCGACTGGAAAGCGGTATGTCTGAATCCATATGGTTGGCGATTGGGCTCGTCTTGATCGTGGAAGGCATTGGACCACTCATTGCTCCAAACGGTTGGCGGAATATGGTGGCTCAATTAAGTGAACAGCCCAACAATCAGCTACGACGCATCGGTGGCTGCCTAGTAGTTGCTGGAGCCGTAATCGCCATAATGATGAGCTAGCACTTAGCATCAGATACAAAAAAGGCTCCCTAAGGAGCCTTTTGTTTCATTTGACGCTGAGATTATTTCTCCATGCTGCCCTTCGACTGGTTCATGTATTGGAAGAACTCACTCTTCGGATCAAGTACCAGGATATCGCTCTTAGAGCTGAAGGACTTCTCATACGCACGTAGCGAACGTAGGAAGCTAAAGAATTCAGGGTCTTTGTTGTATGCTTCAGCATAAATCTTCGCTGCTTCTGCATCCGCTTCACCTCGTGTTACACGAGCAGTCTTATCAGCTTCAGCTAGAATGGTTGCCACTTCTAGCTCAGCTTGAGCACGAATAACTTCTGCTTTCTCACGACCTTGAGAACGGTGCTTACGAGCTACAGACTCACGCTCTGCACGCATACGACGGTAGATAGACTCACTGATTTCATCAGGCAGGTTGATTTTCTTCATGCGGAAATCAACAACACGAACACCTAAGTCTTTCATCGCGCTTTCACGCGTGTCTTTCAATACTTCAGACATGATTAGGTCACGTTCACCATCAATCTCAAGCGCTTCACGTGCCGCTTCAGTTGCGACAACATCTGCACTTGCATCTTCTGGTAGTACATCATCGTTACGTGGACCAGATACAATCTGTTTGATTTCACGAGCACCGATTTCAGAACGAAGCACATCCGTTACTTTACGCTCAAGTAGTGCCTCCGCCGTTAGCGAATTACCACCGCCTGTCGCTAGGTAGTAACGACCAAAGTCTTCAATACGCCACTTCACGTAGGTATCAATAATAACGTCTTTTTTCTCAGACGTTACGAAACGGTCTGCACGGCCATCCATCGTTTGGATACGTGCATCAAGTTGTTTCACACGGTCAAACAGAGGCATCTTGAAATGCAAACCAGGCTCGTAAATTCGAGTGATGTCGTTGTTGTCTTTAAGAACACGACCAAATCGAACCACGATACCGCGCTCACCTTCAGGAATCACAAACAAAGACATCAACATTAATGCCAGTGTGATTACCAATACAGGGATCATTAACTTACGCATTCTTAGTATCTCCCTTGACGTGAACCTGTTGAACGAGACTGCGTGTTCGAAGTGTCTTCTTGTGTACGCTCAGACTCCAGTTGAATTTGATCGTAGGTTGAAGATGACTTCGATTTACGTTTTGTGTCTGCCTGACCTTCTTGGCCCGCCAACTTATCGATTGGAAGGTACAGAAGATTGCCGCTTGATTCCGAGTCAATCAACACTTTCGAAGTGCTTGAGTACACCTCTTCCATTGCGTCAATGTACAGACGGTCACGCGTTACACCTGGTGCCGCTTGGTATTCTGGTAGTAGTTTTTCGAACTGTGCTACCTGACCAAGAGCCTCGTTAGTGACACGCTCATTGTAACCTTGTGCTTCTTTCTTCAAACGTTCAGCACGACCCGTTGCCTTCGGCAAGATTTCGTTCTTGTATGCTTCAGCTTCACGGATGAAACGCTCTTCATCCTCACGAGCTGCGATTGCATCATCAAACGCATCTTTCACTTGCTCTGGTGGACGCGCAGACTGGAAGTTTACGTCAACAAGTACCAGACCCATATCATAGCTATCAATGATTTGGTTCAGTGTTTCTTGCGTAGTTTGACGAATTTGCTGACGACCACTGGTTAGAATGCTATCCATCAATGAGTCACCAATTACTGCACGTAGTGCAGAATCCGTTGCTTGACGCAAGCTGTCGTCTGCATTGGTTACGCGGTACAAGTATTTGTATGGGTCAGTCACTCGGTACTGAACATCCATCGCGACTGTTACGACGTTTTCGTCTTTAGTCAGCATTAGACCAGATGCACGTAGTGAACGAATCGCTTGTACGTTTACCGCTTCGTATTCATCAATAAAACGAGGGCGCCAGTTAAGGCCTGGGTCTACGATACGATCGTATTTACCTAAACGCAGCACAACACCACGCTCTGCTTCACCGATGGTGTAAAAACCAGCGAAGAACCAAACTGCAACAGCAATAAGAGCAATCACGCCAAAGCCAATTGCACTACCACCACCGCCGCCGATTGGAGAACCACCGCCGCCTTTTTTACCAAACTTGCCACCCAGTTTTTGACTCAGTTTATTGAACACTTCATCTAAATCTGGCGGACCTTGATCTCGGCCACCAGGACGCTGGCCACCACGATTATTATTACCCCAAGGGTCATTATCGCGGCCATTGTTGCCGTTGTTATTTCCAGGCTCATTCCACGCCATTAGAAAGCTCCATCATTTGATATGACGTTATACTGTAGCAGTCCTTTAAGTGACTATAAAGCCAGTCAAAACTGCCCCTTCTCTTTTTTCAAGTCTAGACCAATCTACTTGCTGCATTCGAATATCGATCAACAAGTTACCATCCTGGTCATATTCCTCACGTTGAATACACTTCATTTGGAAGAAGGTACTACGGAATCGTCCTTGATACTGTGGAGGAATTCGCAACTGATGCTCGACCATTTGTGACGCCAGACGTTCCGTCAGTGCCTCAAACAGGACATCAATGCCCAACCCATCCATTGCTGAAACCCAAACTGCGCGAGGTACGCCTTCCTCGTCTCGTTCTATACGTGGTTTCTGCGAATCTAGATTGTCGATTTTGTTCATGACAACCAGAGTCGGCACTTCATGTGCGTCGATCTCTTCTAGTACTTCATGAACAGCTTGAATATTCTCACGAAAACGCTCATCACTGGCATCAACAACATGTAACAAAATGTCAGCTTCTTGCGTTTCCTGCAAGGTTGCCTTGAAGGCCGCAACCAAGTCGTGAGGCAAATGTCGAATAAAACCAACCGTGTCAGCCAAAATGGCAGGCCCAACATCTGCTAACTCTATCTTACGTAAAGTCGGGTCCAAAGTAGCAAATAGTTGATCAGCGGCATACACGCCAGCTTCTGTAATACGGTTGAAGAGTGTCGACTTACCCGCGTTGGTGTAACCCACGAGTGAAACCGTTGGGATTTCAGCTCGATTTCGGGCGCGGCGCCCTTGTTCACGCTGCTTCGCTACTTTGTCTAAGCGTCGCAGGATGGCTTTGATTCTGTCACGCAATAAGCGACGGTCGGTTTCCAGCTGGGTTTCACCCGGGCCACGTAAACCAATCCCCCCTTTCTGCCTTTCAAGGTGCGTCCAACCACGAATCAAACGAGTAGAGATATGACGAAGTTGAGCCAGCTCTACCTGTAGCTTACCTTCGTGTGTTCGAGCTCGTTGAGCAAAGATATCGAGAATAAGACCAGTGCGGTCGAGAACTCGACATTGGCACAGTGCTTCGAGGTTACGTTCTTGGGCAGGAGAGAGGGCGTGATTAAAAATCACAATTTCGGCACCTGTCGACTGTACCGCAGTAGCAATCTCTTGGGCCTTACCCTCTCCGACATAGTATTTCGGGTGTGGGGATTGACGACTACCAGTTACCACTTGTAGCGCCTCTACCCCAGCAGAAGAAACCAGCATTTCGAACTCAGCCAGATCTTCCCATTCACCTTCTTGCGTGAAGTTGATATGAACAAGTACGGCTCGCTCACCGGATTCATAACGGTCAAACAAGCAATCAACTCCTTATTTTAAAAATACTCGATGAAGAATTAATCTTCTGATTTCTCTTGTGGACGCTCACCTTGTGGACGTTCACCGCTGTGATGGCTCACTGGACGAGCCGGCACAACTGTTGAGATCGCGTGCTTGTACACCATTTGGTTAACAGTATTCTTCAGCAGGATCACAAATTGATCGAACGATTCGATCTGACCTTGTAGTTTAATACCATTCACAAGGTAGATAGATACCGGGATACGCTCACGACGTAGCGCGTTTAGAAATGGGTCTTGTAGAGATTGCCCCTTAGCCATTTTATTTTCCTTATTTAATTTGTAGTTGTAATTATTTAGCTAGTGGTGCAATGCAAAAGATACTGCTTTTGCATCTGAGCTAAACGAATCAAAAATGCACTCTAAGTAATTAGCAGCATAGTATAAAAACCGCCAACAACAGATCCTTTGAGAGTGCGTTCACGCAAAAACGATCACATTATACACAGCTATGTCAATCAGATGCTATTGCTTCCGACATCGTTTCTAATGCCTGTTCAATGTTCTCGCTATCCAACCAAGTTAAGTCATCCCAGCTGCGTAACCAGGTGATTTGACGCTTGGCCAATTGACGAGTCGCGCATACGCCACGAAATACTGCTTCGTCACGTGTACACTCCCCATCTAAATACTCCCACATCTGTCGGTAACCGACGCATCGTATGGAAGGAAGATCGGGGTGAAGATCTTTTCGCGAATGTAGCGCTTTCATTTCTTCTTCAAAGCCCGCTTCCATCATCTTTTCGAAACGAAGTTCAATTCGACGGTGAAGTTCTGCCCTATCCTTGGGAGCTATTGCAAACTGCTTGACTCGGTATGGCAGGCTTTCACCTTTCGTTTGAGTCAATTCAGTCAAAGTTTTACCTGAAATACGAAAAACTTCCAATGCCCGAGATAAACGTTGGGGATCATTGGGATGGATTCTCGCTGCTGACACAGGATCAACCTCTTTGAGTTCATCGTGCAACACTGACCAACCTTTAGTCAATGCTTCTTGTTCAATTTGCTGACGAATTTCAGGATTTGCAGCAGGAAGTGGGGATAAACCTTCAAGTAGCGCCTTATAATACAGCATTGTCCCACCCACTAAGAGTGGAATTTTTCCTTCTGCAACAATATCATCCATCTCTTTCAATGCATCACGACGAAAGTCGGCTACAGAGTAAGATTCGCTCGGATCCAAAATATCAATCAAGCGATGAGGCGCTAAACTTAACTCTTTTTCATCCGGTTTCGCCGTACCGATATCCATCCCTTTATAGATCAAAGCAGAATCAACACTGATGATCTCAACCGGGAACTTTTGACGAAGACGAATCGCCAACTCAGTTTTGCCTGATGCAGTTGGCCCCATTAAAAATAGCGCCAAAGGTAGTTTATCTGTCATGGTTTTAATTTGGCTATCGTGGCAGAGAAATCAACAGCGGATACAAATTTTGTATCTTCTAATGGCAATTGACCATCTCTTAGCTGTTCAAGTTCCGCAATAATTTGAATTGCTTCAGAAAAAGTATAGTGACTCTTCACTGTCGTGACCTGCAATGCGAGCCAATCTATCAACTCAGACAGCATCTGAGCCGTTGCTATACCTTCCTTCACACAAGATTGCGCGTAAGATAACAGATCTGGTACTAGATTTTGTAAGTTTTGTTGACGTAGCGGCGCGGGAACGCCCATCACCATTAAGGCTTGCTCATTTCTCGCTTTCAATTGAATGCCAAGTAACGCCAAATCTTGTTGATAATCTTGAGCCAGCTTCACTAACTCGGCCTCTAACTTAATAGATAGAGGAACGAGTAGAGGCTGTGCTTTAAGCGCGCCATCGCTTGGAGTGAGCTGCCCTTTTACACGATAAAATTCCGCTCTAGGTAACGAGACTAACGCCGCCCCACTGTCACTGCTCATCAAAACAAATTGCTCATCGACCATCACTAGCGCTTTGCCTAATGCATTAATCGATGGAAGTGATGCATGCGAAGTTGCCTTTTGGGGCACTATCGGCGTTACGGGTTGAGACTCAGACTCTGGCGTTTTCAACAGCTCGTGATAAGCGCGTACTTCTTGTTTAGTTGGCGCTGGTTCTACGTGGCGCTCTTTACTGTGACTTGGCTTTGGTGCGGGTTTGGATTCCACCCAATCAGTACGCTTGAACGAGTCCGCAACGCGAGCTTCTCGCACGGAAGTATCCCTAGGACTGCGATCGCGAGGTTTAACTTCATAATCACTGCGTCCAGGATAAGCCGGTGTACTCTCTATCGCTTGATAAACACGCTCTGGAACTGGTGAAGGTGTCGGCCTTTGCACTGTTTCAGGCTCAGGCGAATGCTCAACCTCTTCGGACTCAGTCGGTTCGACACGATGAAATGCGGATTCATTAACCTGTGGTTTATCAATCACGGCGCTTTGCGCAAGTGCATCCGCCAAAGCTTGATAGATGAAATCATGCACTAAGCGAGCTTGGTGAAAGCGCACTTCATGCTTAGCGGGGTGGACATTCACATCTACCTGGTGCGGGTCTAACTCAATAAAGAGCACATAGGCAGCGAACTGATCTGGCTTTAAGCTCATTTCATAGCTTTGACGAATCGCGTGATTGATTAATTTGTCACGCATCATTCGGCCATTCACATAGCAATACTGTAAATCGCTTTGCTGCCTTGCTCCCTCTGGAGTGGTAATCCAACCATGTAGCTTTAACCCTTTATGCTCAAGCTCGATTCTGAGCATATGCCGCACAAACGCATTACCGCAGACAGCTGCAATACGTTTTTCGGTTTGAAGCTGATTTTTCGCCGCACGATATTGACGGATGATCTTGCCGTTATGACGCACATTGATGGTGACATCAAAGCGGCTTAACGCAATGCGTTTCAATAACTCATCAATATGAGCAAATTCGGTTTTCTCGGTACGCAGAAATTTGCGGCGCGCGGGAGTATTAAAAAATAAATCCAACACCTCAACAGTCGTACCAATCGGGTGCGCTGCAGGCTTAAGCTTCACCTGCATATCACGCCCTTCAGAGTAGGCACTCCAGGCTTCTTCTTGCGCCGCAGGACGCGATGTGAGCGTCAAACGCGAGACTGAGCTAATACTGGCTAACGCTTCACCACGAAAGCCTAGACTCATGATGGCTTCGAGATCATCCAAGGTATGTATCTTAGATGTAGCATGACGACTGAGCGCTAAGCCGAGTTCATCTTTCGCGATACCTTTGCCGTTATCACGAACACGAATCAGCTTTGCGCCTCCTTTCTCGATATCGATATCGATTCGAGTTGCGCCAGAATCAAGACTATTTTCAACCAGTTCTTTAATCACAGAAGCAGGTCTTTCGACCACTTCCCCTGCGGCGATTTGGTTTGCAAGTCTAGCTGGCAAAATTTTAATCGTCATAATGAGTTAGAAGCTCACCTATTTGTTTGGAATGATAAGGACTTGCCCAACCGCCAACTGATCAGAGCGTAAGTTGTTCGCTTTACGAATGCTCGAAACGCTGACGCCGTATTTGGACGCTATTTTACCAAGGTATTCACCTCGAGAAACTTTGTGCTTACGGATTGGCTTATCTTTGACAGCGACGGTTATCTTCAACTTTTGTCCTACCCACAAGGTATCTGACTTCAAGTTGTTCTCACGGCGGATATCTGAAACCTTCACTTTATAGTGACTCGCGATCTTACCTAAGAACTCACCTGACTTAACCTTGTGAATAATGGTTTCTGTCTCAACAGTAATCGGTTTACTTGGCACTTTAATCGTGCCAGCAGAAGGGATTTTGAGCTTCTGACCAATTGCCAACCCAGTCGACTTCAAGTTGTTTGCCGACATCAGCGCTTTAGAGCTAAGCCCATATTTATTCGCAATCACCGATAACGACTCGCCACGTTTTACGGTATGCACTATTGGCTTCGCTGAAGGCGAGAATACCGTACCCTCTGGTGGATTATCTTTTAAGTACTTAACGACCGCCTTGGTGATCGCCTGAGCTAACTTATCTTGGTGCGCTCGTTGAAACAGCAACCGCTCTTCTGTTGGGTTAGAAATAAAGCCCGTTTCCACTAATACAGACGGAATCTGCGGAGAGCGTAAAACAGCAAGGCTAGTATTAATCGGTTTGGTGTTATGCAGGTGCGCAACACGCCCCATCTCACCAAGGATTTCTGTTGCCAGCTTATATCCTTCTTTTTGTGAATGACTAAACTGCAAGTCCAACAAAGTTTGGTTCACGTTACGATCTTTGGTCTTAGTGAAGAACGCATTACCCGAACCACCTAATATTTCAGATTGTTTCTCATGGTTCTCAACCCAGCGAGCAATTTCAGTATTTGCACGACGGGTATTCAGTACGAAAACCGAACCTCCGCGAGGCTTCGGTGAGGTAAACGCATCAGCGTGAATGGAAATCAGTAAGTGCGCATCATTTTCACGGGCAATAGCCACACGACGGTTTAGATTCACAAAGTAATCTCCGGTACGTGTCATACGCGTTTTAATCCCAGGCGTAGCATCAAGCTGAGCGGCGATTTTTCGTGAAATACTTAATACTGCATCTTTTTCATACTTACGGCGTGAAGGGCCAATAGAGCCAGGATCTTCACCACCGTGACCAGGGTCGATAACGATCAAGACTTCTTGAGCTCGTTGTACTGAACTCATGTCTTTACTGGTCGCCGCTGGCTTGCTCGGTTTAGAGGCTGAAGTCGATGCTTTCTTACCGTGCGGCAGGTCAATCACCAAACGGTGACCATATTGCCCGCCAGGTGTTGGGCTTAATTTAAACAATTCCGCTTGAACGCTCTTTTTCAGTTCAAACACCAAACGATAGGTGCCCTTCTCTGGCGGAGAGCTTTTTCGAACTAGCTTTAAAACCGGGCTGTCCGTAACAGTAACAGGCAGTTTGGCCTGCATGGTCGTGCTTTTTAAATCCACGACAAGACGATCCGGTCCGGATAAAGAGAAATAGGAATAGTCAGCTTCCGAGCCTAAATCGATGACAACACGCGTTTCATCAGGAGAAGGCCAAACTCGAAAACTCTTAACGACGTTAGCAAATGCTAAATTGGGGATGAGAAGGAGAAAAGTGGCGACAAACGTCGCCACTACTCTAAAATTTGAAAAACTCAACATAGCTCCAATCGACTGAGTAACTGCACACCATAATCATTATTAGCTGTTAGTTCGGCTACACGCTGCTCACCTTGGTAGCGAATGTTCACATCAAGATCCGGTTGTGGCAACAAACCATGCCCTTTTTCAGGCCATTCAACCAAGCAAATTGCATCATCTGTGAAGTAATCTCGAATCCCCATGAACTCAAGCTCTTCAGGATCCGCAAGACGATAAAGATCGAAATGGTACACTTGCCACTGATCCAACTGATACGGTTCGACTAGAGTATAAGTTGGGCTTTTCACGTTACCTTGATGACCAAGAGCACGGACAAAACCACGACTAAAGGTTGTTTTACCTGCACCCAAATCACCATGCAGATAAATTGTGGTTTGTTGCGAACAAAGCTGAGCCAGAGCGGTACCTAGTGCAACCGTTTCGTGCTCATCTTTTAAATTGAATTGTTTCGTGCTCATTGATGCTTCTCTAACTAATGATCGTTGACTATATAAAAATCAAAAGAACAGGAATAGTAAACCGTGTTGGTTTTGAGAGACAAGCTTTCAAATGTCATATGTGCGAAAAAAGTATCCAAGGAACGGTATCTTAATCACCTTAGTATCGACCTAGATTTAGAATATATGCAAATGACTTCAATAAGCAGTATTCACAGCATCAAAAACGTCCCTAACTGGGTAGCGCCAAAGCCAGAGATCCGTTAAGATCCGCCCCCCTTTTATTCCGGTGGTTAGCATGAACTACGAACAACTCGCACAACAAATCAAAATTTGGGGAAAAGAGCTCGGCTTCCAAAAAGTTGGGATCTGCGACGTTGATCTGAGTGAGCATGAAGCAGCACTGCAAAAATGGCTCGATGCAGGTTATCACGGCTCAATGGACTGGATGGCTCGTCACGGTATGATGCGAGCTAGACCCAATGAGCTACTCCCGGGAACCGTTCGTGTGATCAGCGTTCGGATGGACTACCTACCACCAGAAGCACAATTCGCTTCGAACCTAGCGAATAAAAATCATGCCTATATTAGTCGCTATGCATTAGGGCGTGATTATCACAAGCTCGTCAGAAAACAACTGAATAAACTTGGCAAACTTATTGAACAAGAAGTTGGTCAGTATGGTTACCGACCTTTCGTCGACTCCGCACCAATATTGGAGCGACCACTCGCCCAAAAAGCAGGCTTAGGCTGGACAGGGAAACATTCCCTGATTTTAGATCAAGACTGTGGCTCGTGGTTCTTTTTAGGCGAGTTACTTATCGACTTGCCACTTCCCGTTGACGAGCCAAGCGTTGATCAGTGCGGTAAATGCAAAGCATGCATTACCTCATGCCCAACACAAGCCATCGTTGAAGACAAAGTTGTCGATGCCAGACGCTGTATCTCTTACCTCACCATCGAGTTCGATGGCGTGATCCCTGAAGAGTTTCGCAAGCCAATGGGTAACCGCATTTATGGCTGTGATGACTGCCAATTGGTTTGCCCATGGAATCGCTACGCCGACATAACGGAGCAGAGTGATTTCCATCGTCGCGATAGTTTCAAAAACCCGGATCTCGTAGACATGTTTAACTGGGATGAAGCGACTTTTCTAAAAAATATGGAAGGCTCCGCTATTCGTCGCATTGGTCATATACAGTGGCTGCGTAATATTGCTGTCGCACTTGGTAATGCAGAATACAGTCAACGAGTCATTGATGCGTTAGAAAGTCGACAAGGTGAAAATAAATTACTTGATGAACACATCAAATGGGCTTTGGCCGAGCAACTGAATCAACTCCCCATTGAGAATAAAACATCTACAGAGACGAAAAAGCAGCGCTTAATAAGAATCGTCGAGAAGGGGCTACCAAGAGACGCATAGTGCGTAGTCTATATGCAAGAGATTGAAAGCACTTTTACATGTTCAATTCATGACCTTGTTCTCAATTTTGTAATGTGGAAAAAAATTTGAGATTCAAGAAAAACAAGCTAGCAGAAAAAAGTTAAACACAGCTTGGAGAAATGACTAGGATCAAAAAAATACCAGTTAATGATCGTATTTTAACGTATCCGATCCGACAAAAAACTTATTTTTCTCTTATTTAACAAAGGCTTAATCAATATTTCGTTATTATTTCGACTTTCCTTCAGCGAAAAGATCTTTCTTCTCCATCGCAAAAAGTCAAGCTAAAAACACTTTATCAACTAACTTATCCACAGAACGACGTATGTGGATAACTCTGTTAATTAAAGTAGATAAAACATGCAGAACCTCATCATGCTTGTACGCCAGCCGATTCATATCGTGTTTTAAACACAAACGAAATCGTCCGACATCATATGATGCGGATAAAATTTAGTTTTTGGGGATTCATGCTTCGCAGCATTATGAAAAGAGCGATGTGATTGGTTGCGAGAAGCAGGAATTGAATCAAGCGGCGCATCCGTCGACGACTTAGGATTGTGCTAATAAATAAGCATTCAATCTATCGTCTTGTATTTGGTTGCGGGGGCCGGATTTGAACCGACGACCTTCGGGTTATGAGCCCGACGAGCTACCAAGCTGCTCCACCCCGCGTCCGAGTGCTTCATCTTTGTTGATGATGAAGGCTTTGCTTTCATTTATAAAAAAGAAACTGGAGCGACACACGAGGTTCGAACTCGTGACCTCAACCTTGGCAAGGTTGCGCTCTACCAACTGAGCTAGTGTCGCATTTCGTCACCGTTAAGCACGATGAGGGCTATATATTGGAGCGACACACGAGGTTCGAACTCGTGACCTCAACCTTGGCAAGGTTGCGCTCTACCAACTGAGCTAGTGTCGCATATTAACAGCAGTCGCTATTAATGGAATTTGGTTGCGGGGGCCGGATTTGAACCGACGACCTTCGGGTTATGAGCCCGACGAGCTACCAAGCTGCTCCACCCCGCGTCCGTATTGTGTCACCGTT
>NZ_JAMZAP010000019.1:0-70630 GCF_024181785.1 Vibrio sp. Y42_MX_L11 | reverse complement strand
AAGTACCGTGAGAACTATAAAACTGGAGCGACACACGAGGTTCGAACTCGTGACCTCAACCTTGGCAAGGTTGCGCTCTACCAACTGAGCTAGTGTCGCATATCAACAGCAGTCGCTATTAATGGAATTTGGTTGCGGGGGCCGGATTTGAACCGACGACCTTCGGGTTATGAGCCCGACGAGCTACCAAGCTGCTCCACCCCGCGTCCGTATTGTGTCACCGTTAAGTACCGTGAGAACTATAAAACTGGAGCGACACACGAGGTTCGAACTCGTGACCTCAACCTTGGCAAGGTTGCGCTCTACCAACTGAGCTAGTGTCGCATATCAACAGCAGTCGCTATTAATAGAATTTGGTTGCGGGGGCCGGATTTGAACCGACGACCTTCGGGTTATGAGCCCGACGAGCTACCAAGCTGCTCCACCCCGCGTCCGTATTGTGTCACCGTTAAGTACCGTGAGAACTATGAAACTGGAGCGACACACGAGGTTCGAACTCGTGACCTCAACCTTGGCAAGGTTGCGCTCTACCAACTGAGCTAGTGTCGCATCAACAACGTTTCCGCTGTTTAGGGCTGCGAATTATAAGAGCATTTTTTTGTGATGCAAGTCCTTCCTTCAAAAAAACTTTATTTTTTTACTGAACGATGAAAAAGCAATCAAAAGCGATATAAATTACAACAATTTGGATCGCAACCTTAACAGTTAAATCTTGAAAATAGTACCACGATAGTACTTAAGTTCTGCAATCGACTCGCGAATGTCGTCCAAGGCCAAATGTGTTCCCTGTTTTGTGAACCCATTTAATACTTCAGGTTGCCAACGACGCGCCAATTCTTTAAGAGTGCTGACGTCAACATATCGGTAATGAAAGAACTCTTCTAATTCCGGCATGTGTTTGTACAAGAAGCGACGATCCTGCCCAATGCTGTTACCACATATTGGCGACGCCCCTTTCGGCACCCATTTTTCTAAGAATTCAATGGTTTGTGCGACCGCATCTTGTTCTGAGATTTTACTGTTGCGAACGCGTTCCACCAAGCCGCTTGCCGTATGCGTATTGGTGCACCAATCGTCCATTTTCGCTAGCTCTTCTTCCGGCTGATGAATCGCTAATACTGGGCCTTCAGCTAAAATATTTAGCTCGCTATCCGTGACAATAGAAGCAATTTCAATGATTTTGTGCGTTTCAGGATCAAGCCCTGTCATCTCTAAATCAACCCAAATTAGGTTTTGATCGCTAAAGGACATGGTTACGCCGCCTATTTGTTTATCGATAAAAGAGGTACTATACCTCAAAATACGGGAAACACGATACTCACTCAGAGCCAAGATCACGGCTCTACCATTTGAGTAAATTCACATAAAGTACAGAATTGTGGCAAAGAAGAAAAAGTTAACCAAAGGTCAAGTGCGACGCGTACGCAGCAACCAACAAAAGCGTTTAAAAAAGCAAGAAGAGTCCATCCAGTGGGATGAAAACATGCTAGGCGCAAGCAAACAAGGTCTCGTGATCACTCGTTTTGGCCAGCACGCGGATATTGAAGACCTTGAAACAGGCGAGATTCAACGCTGTAACCTTCGCCGTGGTATCGAATCTTTAGTATCTGGCGATCGAGTTTTATGGCGCGAAGGCTTGGAGTCTATGGCTGGCATTTCTGGCGTTGTTGAAGCGGTAGAACCTCGTTCTTCAGTGCTCACTCGTCCAGATTACTACGATGGCCTAAAGCCCGTAGCTGCCAATATTGATCAAATGGTCATTGTCTCCTCGGTACTGCCCGAGCTATCACTGAATATTATTGACCGTTACCTCGTAGCATCAGAAACACTGAATATCGCACCATTGCTGGTCTTAAACAAAGTCGATCTTCTAGAAGCCGATGATCGTGCAATGTATGAAGAATGGCTCAAAGAATATGAACGCATTGGCTATAAAGTGCTTCTGGTCAGCAAGAAGTCGGGAGAAGGCATTGCTGAACTAGAAACCCTGCTGCGTGACCGCATTAATATCTTTGTTGGTCAATCAGGCGTAGGAAAATCCAGCTTAGTCAACGCGTTAATGCCGGAACTAGAGAGCGAAGTGGAAGAAGGCGAAGTTTCCGAGAACTCAGGTTTAGGCCAACACACCACGACAGCAGCGCGCTTGTATCATATTCCGACGGGTGGCGACTTGATCGACTCGCCTGGAGTGCGTGAATTTGGGCTTTGGCATTTGGAAGCAGAAGAAGTAACGAAAGCATTCGTTGAATTCCGACCATACTTAGGCGGTTGTAAGTTCAGAGATTGTAAGCACAATGACGACCCTGGCTGCCTTCTACGTGAAGCTGTTGAGAAAGGGGAAATCAACGAAACTCGCTTTGAAAACTACCATCGCATTTTGGAAAGCATGGTTGAAAACAAAGCAAACCGTCAGTATTCACGCAATAAGAAAGCCGATCTGTAATTAAGTTAAGACTGTAACTGTGTAAAAAGTCTTCACCTAATACTGACAAGCAAATTAAATTTCAGTAACATCACGCGCCCTAAAGCGCGAATCTAACAGAAGTATCGGAATTAAAGATGGACAAGTTTAAAGTTGGACTGCAGTACTGGATCCCACAACACGGCCTCACTCGCCTAATGGGTAAACTGGCTTCAGCAAAAGCTGGCGGTCTAACAACAGCAGTTATTCGTTGGTTTATCAAACAATACAATGTGAACATGGATGAGGCGAAGCACTCAGATCCTAAGCATTTTAAAACGTTCAACGAGTTTTTCGTTCGTGAGCTAAAAGAGGGCGCACGCCCAATTTCTGAAGGCGAAAACGTCATCACTCACCCAGCCGACGCTTGTGTTAGCCAATTTGGCCCTATTGAAGATGGTCAACTTATCCAAGCAAAAGGTCATCACTTCTCAGCGCAAGAACTGCTGGGCGGTGACGCGAATTTAGCAAACGAATTTAAAGATGGATCTTTTGCCACGCTGTACCTGTCTCCGCGCGATTACCATCGTGTACACATGCCTTGTGACGGCACACTGCGCCAAATGATTTACGTGCCTGGTGACCTGTTCTCGGTAAACCCACTTACGGCAGAAAACGTTCCAAATCTATTCGCACGTAACGAGCGTGTGGTGTGTATCTTTGACACTGAGTTTGGTCCAATGGCACAAGTGCTTGTTGGTGCGACAATTGTTGGCAGCATTGAGCAAGTGTGGGCTGGCACGATCACTCCGCCTCGTGGCAATACTGTCTACAAATGGGATTACCCAGCTGAGGGTGACAAGGCCGTGATCTTGAAAAAAGGCGAAGAGATGGGCCGCTTCAAACTGGGTTCTACTGTTATTAACCTGTTTGCCAAAGACGCGATTGAGTTTGACGCAAGTATGGAAAACGGTAAGCCAACCGTAATGGGCACACCTTACGCCTTGAAAAAATAAGCAAAACCCCGTTAAAAGAGCCCTTTCTCAAGGGCTCTTTTTATTGATAAAAAGCAAAATTCCGTTCAAAATTTAGCCTCTATTTCTCAAACTCATACCTGCCTCTAAGACCTTCATTCCACAATCAATTATCCTGCGCTTAGGATGAATATTTAGAGGGGCAGCCAATGCCAAAGATGAGTATAAACACGCTGGCGAAATTGCTGGTGTGCTTTTTAATTCCGCTCGGTGTTTTGATGATGCCGATTGATGCTATTCCTATTGATGATCTCACTTTAATTCAGCATCGCCTGTTGGCTATTTTTCTTCTTGCTGCCCTACTTTGGGTTCTTGAGCCGGTCCCCGTTTTTGCTACGTCCATTCTTATTATCGCTCTTGAACTGATCATGATATCGGATAAAGGTTTGCATCTATTTCGCAATCCACCAGCGGGGCATGATTTGGGAGAGTTAATTGCTTACACAGATATTTTCTCGGCCTTCTCTTCACCGATCATTATTCTTTTTATGGGTGGGTTTGCCCTCGCCATCGCGGCTTCCAAATACGAACTCGACAACAATCTCGCCCGAGTACTACTAAAACCATTCGGCACCCAACTTAAGTTCATCATGCTGGGTTTGATGCTCATTACCGCCGTTTTTTCAATGTTCATGTCCAACACTGCCACGACGGTCATGATGTTGGCGCTGCTCGGTCCAATCGTCGCTTCTGCACCTAAAGGGGATCTAGGGATTAAAGCGCTGGTGCTGTGCATTCCAATTGCCGCGAATACTGGCGGCATTGCAACTCCGATAGGCACGCCACCTAACGCAATAGCGCTCCAATACCTCACCGGAGAAAACGCCATAGACTTCCTATCCTGGATGACAATGGGCCTACCATTTGTGCTGATACAACTCACTGTTGCTTGGTTTTTGTTGCAGAAGCTGTTTCCGTCCAGCGAACCAGAAATGAAACTAAAGCTGGATGGTACGTTCAAAAAGAGCTGGCGCGCGATCGTCGTCTACATCACTTTTGCACTAACCATTGTGCTTTGGATGACGACAAAAGTGCACGGCATGAACACGTATGTTGTTGCGATTATCCCGCTTGCGGTGTTCACCTTAACGGGCATTATGGGAAAAGAAGAACTCAAGCTGATTAACTGGGACGTGCTATGGCTGGTTGCTGGTGGTATCGCAATTGGTATTGCCTTAGACAAAACAGGCTTAGCCGAAGCATTAGCACACGCCATTGATTACAGCTTACTATCACCATTTGCCGTTGTCTTTGCCCTATCGGTCGTATGTTGGTTAATGGCGAACTTTATGTCTAATACCGCAACGGCAAACTTATTAATGCCTATTGCTGCCGCTATTGGTACATCCATGCCAAGCCTTATTGCGGTTGGTGGCCTACAAGGTTTACTGGTTGTCGTCGCATTCTCCGCATCACTTGGCATGATCTTACCGGTTTCCACGCCACCAAACTCTTTGGCTTATTCAACAGGCCTAATCGAGAGCAAAGACATGGCGAAAGTGGGGCTGATTCTTGGTTTGATTGGTCTATTTATCGTGTATGGCGCAGTTCTGGTGCTGTTTTAATCGATAAGCTCCGTGACAGAGCTTGTTGTCATGGAGCTGTTCGCCAGCTATTGCCCTCACAGAGCAGCTTTTACATCCATTAAATTTCGTGCATATTAAGACTCCTCAAATCTACAAGGACGTCGACACATCATGGGTTACGAATGGCTTGCTTTATGTGCCGCTTTTCTGTGGGCAGTTTCTAGCCTTATTTCTGTCATTCCTGCACAACACCTAGGCGCATTTTCTTACAGCCGCTGGCGCATGGGCTGTACGGCCGTGATCTTATCAACAATGGCCTGGATAACTGGCGGCTGGTTAACGGTTTCTTGGGAACATGTAACGCCAATGATGGCGTCGGGTCTGATTGGAATTTTCATCGGTGATACCGCTCTGTTTGCGTGCTTGAATCGTATGGGACCAAGACAAGCCGGACTACTGTTTTCCTGCCATGCGGTATTCTCTGCTATTTTGGGCTACTTCTTATTTAGCGAAGTCATGACCACAATAGAACTACTGGGCGCATCCTTGGTATTTAGCGGCGTGGTGATGGCGATATTCTTTGGTCGAAGAGGCCAAGTGAACAACGTCTTGGAAGACATTAAAGGTAACATCTGGGTGGGCATTGGACTTGGCTTAACCGCAGCAATGTGCCAAGCATTGGGCGGCATCATCGCCAAGCCAGTAATGCAAACCAGTATTGACCCAGTTGCGGCTTCTGCTATTCGAATGATCAGTGCATTTTTCGCCCACAGCATGTTGTTAGTTCTGGGGGGCAAAATCGCTCGCTCGACACAACACATTACTTGGCGAATATTTGGTATTACTGCGCTTAACGGTTTCTTGGCGATGGCCGTCGGCATGACGCTGATCTTATACGCACTGCAAGAAGGAAATGTAGGTATGGTTGCACTGCTATCTTCAACCACGCCAATTATGTTGCTACCGCTACTCTGGATTTACACTAAACGCCGACCAAACCGATTTGCATGGTTGGGCGCAGCCCTAGCTGTGATTGGTGCTGGCATTTTGGTTCAATAACCTTACAGACCAGCCCTTGTTGCCAGATACAAAAAAGCCCGAGTTTAAACTCGGGCTTTTGTCATTCTGAGCAGTTAGTTAATTATTTAACTAGCACTTCACCCGTCATTTCTGCTGGGATTTCTAGACCTGCTAGAGAAAGCATGGTTGGTGCAAGGTCAGACAGTTTGCCGCCTTCTTTGAACTCAACCGCTTTATCACCTACGTAAATAAGAGGAACCGGTAGGTTAGTGTGCGCTGTGTGAGTACCACCCGTTTCTGGGTCAACCATCATTTCTGCGTTACCGTGGTCCGCAGTGATCAGTAGCTGACCGCCAACTTCTTTGATTGCTTCAACTACTTTGCCAACACTTTCATCTAGCGCTTCGATTGCTTTCTCAGCTGCTTCGTAAACGCCAGTGTGACCAACCATATCTGCATTCGGGTAGTTACAGATGATAGTGTCGAACTTACCAGACTTGATCGCCGCAACCAGTTTCTCTGTAAGCTCAGGGGAGCTCATTTCTGGCTGAAGGTCGTAAGTGGCTACTTTTGGAGAAGCAACAAGCTGGCGCTCTTCGCCTTCAAATTCGTTTTCAACACCGCCGTTGAAGAAAAACGTTACGTGCGCGTATTTCTCTGTTTCAGAGATACGTAGCTGAGTTTGACCTTGCTTAGACAGCCACTCACCGTACGTGTTTTCTAGAGACGCTGGTGGGAATGCAATTGCTAGAGGGATATCTGCCGCGTATTGAGTCAACATAACGAAGTTAACTGCCGGGAATACCGCACGCTCAAAACCATCAAAGTCAGGCACGAATGCACGAGTGATTTGACGAGCACGGTCAGCACGGTAGTTCATGAAGATAACCGCATCACCGTCTTGCATGATTGCGTCTTCTTCGCCTTCCGCTTTAATTGCTGTCGCTTTCACGAACTCATCGTTCTCTTCACGAGCGTAAGCGGCTTCTAGACCAGCAACGGCGGTTTCTGCTGTGAACTCAGCTTTCGCTTGAGTCAGAAGATCGTAAGCCACTTGAACGCGATCCCAGTTGTTGTCACGGTCCATAGCGTAGTAGCGACCTACTAGAGAAGCAACACGACCTTTACCTAGTTTCGCGAATAGATCTTGGAAACGTTGTAGCGAGTTTTCCGCACTACGTGGTGGCGTGTCACGACCGTCTAGGAAACAGTGTAGGTAGATTTTCTCAGCGCCACGAGCCGCTGCCATTTCAACCGCTGCGTAGATATGGTCTTCATGAGAGTGTACGCCACCTGGAGACATCAGACCCATGATGTGTACCGCTTTCTCTGCTTTAACAGCAGCATCAACTGCTTCAACAAGCGCTGGTGTTTCAGCGAACTCACCGTCAGCGATCGATTTAGTGATACGAGTTAGATCTTGGTATACAACGCGACCTGCGCCAATGTTAGTGTGACCAACTTCTGAGTTACCCATTTGACCATCAGGAAGGCCAACATCCATGCCTGAAGCAGAGATTAGAGTGTGTGGGTTATTCGCAATCAGAGCATCCATTACTGGTGTTTTCGCATTCGCAATTGCGTTACTTGCTGTGTCTTCACGGTAACCGTAACCGTCAAGGATAACTAGAGCCAGTGGCTTCTTAGCTGACATAGTGATGACCTCATCAAATTTAAGTAACTTTTGGCGTAGGGCCTCGCTGCCCTATCTAACCTTGAAACAAAACTAGCGTAATTTTACTACACTTTTTAACCAAAACTGTAGGTTAAGATCAAATAATGTTTGCGATTTATTGTTGCTATCTTACAAGTTAAGCGAACAACGAGTCAGTGCCGACAAACGTGTTCCACAAGCATAGTCATTCCTAATACGCTTTGTACACCCCAGTCTAGGTTCGGTTTTCTTACGCTTCTGATTCTTGTTTTTGCACCCGAAACAGCGCTTATTTAAAGCATTATCGAACAAGATTGGTTAGTACCTATTGTTCGCTTTTTTCGGTAAAACAAAAGTCACTTAAGTCGATAAATCCAATAGGCAAAAACAATCAAGCTACCATAGTCCAATGCACGGATGGCAATAACATAAAGGGTTTATAGAGATCTCAATTATTCGTTAGAAAATTTTAACCCTCTCGCCTAAGAGGCTTAACCCCGCTATACTCCTGCTTTATTTTTCCGCCAACAGCGTAAGAGCTCAAGACATGCAAGAGTACATTGAATTTTTCCAACAGAACATGATTCTATCTTTGGTTTGGGTAGGTCTTCTTGTCGCCTTTATCATGAACATCGTGAAGTCAGCGACGGCCGCATACAAAGAAATCAACGTAAACCAACTGACTCATCTTATGAACCGTGAAAACGGCGTTGTAGTGGATATCCGCACAAAGGACGAGTTCAAAAAAGGTCATATCACCGACTCACTTCACATTTTACCGTCAGATATCAAAGCGGGTAACTTTGGTAGCCTTGAAAACCACAAATCAGACCCAATCATTGTGGTATGCAAGACAGGGCAAAACGCTCAAGAAAGCGCGAACCTATTAGTAAAAGCAGGCTTTGAAAAAGTAAGCCTACTGAAGAACGGCTTGATTGCATGGAACGAAGCGAACCTGCCTTTAGTACGTGGTAAAAAGTAATACCCGGCAGCTTCGATAACGTGGCAGAGGCAAAATACAAGGTACGCACCAAGCTTGTTTTTGCCAAGCTTCGTGGATAATAAACTGAGCAAATTGAAAGCAGTTGAAGCATTAAGTTGTGACGCTTTGCACGTAATACACGCTTCATCTAGTCAAGGTAGATTGGCTCAGTTAGTCTCGGGACATACCAGTTTTCTGAGTTTAGACGTTTCTAGGCTCTACAAATATTTATTTAAGGATTAAAAAATGGCTGAAGCAGCACCTCAAGAAGCACAACAAAACTTCGCAATTCAACGCATCTTCCTAAAAGACGTTTCTTTCGAAGCGCCAAACTCTCCAGTAATCTTCCAAAAAGAATGGAACCCAGACGTTAAACTAGACCTAGACACTCAAAGCCGTGAGCTTGGTGAAGGCGTTTACGAAGTGGTTCTACGTCTAACTGTAACTGTGAAGAACGAAGAAGAAACAGCGTTCCTATGTGAAGTTCAACAAGGTGGTATCTTCACTGCTGAGCAAATGGAAGCAGGCCAACTTGCACATTGCCTAGGCGCATTCTGCCCGAACATCCTATTCCCATACGCTCGTGAAACTATCTCAAGCCTAGTGGTTAAAGGTACGTTCCCTCAACTGAACCTAGCGCCAGTTAACTTCGACGCGCTATTCATGAACTACCTACAACAGCAAGCTCAACAAGGCGAAGCTGAAGCGTAATTCACGTTTTGTAAGTGACGAATAGCCTGAGTGCTGACGTCACCGACTCTAATAAAATGCACAGAGCGTCTACCATCCGATGCAATGTGCATTTTTTATTTCTGACAAAAGTTCCTAGTTCCTAATCGCCAGAAGGCGTAAAATTTGACGATTAGGAACTAGATTCTACTAGTAGAAAGATAATTAGGCGGTAGCATGACACAAGCAAATACAAACAATGCTTACGGTAAAGACATCGCAATGACGGTGATTGGCGCAGGTTCATACGGTACCTCTCTGGCGATCTCACTCGCTCGTAACGGCGCGAACGTAGTCCTTTGGGGACACGAGCCTGAGCACATGGCACGTTTAGAAGCGGATCGCGCGAACCACGCTTTCTTACCTGGTGTTGATTTCCCTGAAAGCTTGATCATTGAATCGGATTTAGAAAAAGCCGTACAAGCAAGCCGAGATTTATTGGTTGTGGTTCCAAGCCATGTTTTTGGCATCGTACTGAACAGCTGTAAGCCTTTCTTACGTGAAGACTCTCGTATCTGCTGGGCAACCAAAGGTCTTGAGCCAGAAACGGGTCGTCTGCTGAAAGACGTCGCTTATGACATTATCGGTGAAAACTACTCACTGGCTGTATTGTCTGGCCCAACGTTCGCCAAAGAGCTCGCGATGGGCATGCCTACTGCAATTTCAGTTGCTTCTCCAGATGCTGAATTTGTCGCTGACCTACAAGAAAAAATCCACTGCAGCAAAACCTTCCGCGTGTACGCCAATAGTGACTTTATCGGCATGCAATTGGGCGGTGCGGTGAAAAACGTTATCGCAATTGGTGCGGGTATGTCTGACGGCATCGGTTTTGGCGCCAACGCGCGTACTGCATTGATTACTCGTGGTTTGGCCGAAATGAGTCGTCTTGGTGCTGCGCTTGGTGCAAAACCAGAAACCTTCATGGGTATGGCTGGTTTGGGCGACCTTGTCCTAACGTGTACCGACAACCAATCACGTAACCGCCGCTTTGGTTTAGCGCTAGGTCAAGGTAAAGACGTCGATACGGCACAAGAAGAAATTGGCCAAGTCGTAGAAGGCTACCGCAACACGAAAGAAGTATGGATGCTCTCTCAACGCATGGGTGTTGAGATGCCAATTGTTGATCAAATTTATCAAGTATTGTATCAAGGGAAGGATGCACGCCTGGCAGCGCAAGATTTACTTGCTCGTGACAAAAAAGCCGAAGGAAAGTAGCACTCTACGCCCCTTCGCACCTCATCTGAGAAGAATAGAAGTTGTCGGGTCACGGAAGAACCACTCAGGATATTGAGAATGAAACACTGCGAAAAACAAAAAGTCTGGAACAGAATTGTCTCAGAAGCCCGCGAAATGTCAGAGCAAGAGCCAATGCTGGCCAGCTTTTACCATGCCACCATCATCAAGCATGAAAGTTTCTGTGCCGCGCTCAGCTACATTTTGGCAAACAAGTTAAACACGGCATCGATGCCAGCAATGGCAGTACGTGAAGTGGTAGAAGAAGCGTTCTCTGCCGACCCAACCATTACCGATTGTGCCGCTTGTGACATTTGTGCCACGGTTAATCGCGACCCTGCAGTTTCGATGTACTCTATGCCGCTGCTGTACTTAAAGGGCTACCACGCTCTGCAAGGCTACCGCGTGGCAAACTGGCTATGGAAGCAAGGGCGCCATGCACTGGCCACCTACCTGCAAAACCAAATTTCGGTTGCGTGTCAGGTAGACATTCACCCGGCAGCACGCATTGGTAGCGGCATAATGCTCGACCACGCAACGGGTATTGTCATCGGTGAAACTGCAGTTATCGATAATGACGTCTCAATTCTACAAGACGTTACCTTAGGCGGTACGGGTAAAGAGTGCGGCGATCGTCACCCGAAAATCCGTGAAGGTGTGATGATTGGTGCAGGTGCAAAAATTCTTGGCAATATCGAAGTGGGCGAAGGCGCGAAAATCGGCTCTTGCTCTGTGGTATTGCAAGCAGTACCACCACACACAACTGTGGCGGGGGTTCCTGCGAAAATCGTCGGTCGTCCAAAAACGGACAAACCTTCTCTCGATATGGATCAAGGCTTTAATGGTAAATCACAAAGCTTTATCCATGGAGATGGTATTTAATCGTCAACAAACCTTTGACAACAACGTGGTAGGTAAATCTCAAGTGCGAAAACAAAATCACCCTGTTCTACGCTCGGCTATTTTATTAACTTGTGCTTTATCTGCCACATATCCCCTCACCTCTTCTGCCGCTAGTCAACAAGAGCTCAAAGGCGTATCAAGTGAGATAAGCCGTCAACGCAAATCTCTCTCTTCCCAAGAAAAGCAACTCAATGAGCTACAAAAATCGCTCAAGGAGCAAGAACTTGGCATTTCTAAACTTGAGCGCGAAATAAGACAAACCAAATCTGAGCTGGCACAAGCAGACAAAAACATAGACAAGCTAGAAGAGAAAATTGCCTTGCAAGAAGCGCAGCGCCAAGAGCAAGAGGAAGAGCTCAAACAGTTGCTGCAAACGTATTACGTGACCGAACGAGCGAAAGCCAATGGTCACTTGTTGAATCAAGGTGTGGAAGAAGACCGCATGAGTCAATACTTCCAGCACTTAGCCAAAGCGCGTGCTGAAGTGATTGATGCAATCACCAAAACCACTCAAGAATTGGCACACAACAAAAACCAGCTTGAGCTAGAAAAAGAGCAAATCGAGACGTTACTCAAACAGCAATCTGAGAAACGTACGGCGCTGGCAAGTACACAATCCAAACGTAAGCAAACCTTGAATAAAATTCAGAGCAGTATCAAGAACGATAAACGCTACCTTGCTGAACTGCAGCGCAACGAAACACGCCTAAAAGCCGAGATCGCCAAAGCGGCTAAGCGTAATGCCGTGCCAATGGACGGACTGGGCAAACAGCGCGGTAAACTGCCATGGCCACTCAAAGGTCGTGTATTACACAACTTCGGTACTCGCCAAACCGGGCAAGTAAACTGGAAGGGCATGGTGCTTGCGGCCAATTATGGTCAACAAGTGAAAGCCGTTTACCCGGGCACTGTAGTGTTTGCGGAGTATTTACGCGGTTATGGCTTAGTGGTATTGCTTGACCACGGCAAAGGTGACATGACGCTCTACGGCTACAACCAAGCGTTGACGAAAAAAGAAGGCGATCGCGTGACCGCTGGCGAAGTGATCGCTCTTGCGGGTGATACTGGCGGGCAAGATCGCGCATCACTCTACTTCGAAATTCGCCGCAACAGTGAAGCGCAAAACCCGAAATCTTGGTTGAAGCGCTGATTATCTGACTCATCGACTTATAATAAAAAAGGAGCCACTCGGCTCCTTTTTTGTATTCATATTTTGGCAAATGCTATGCGTAGTACGTTTCTACCGCATCAATAAAAGCACTTACATCATCTTTGCTTAATGTGTTGATGCCTGCCGCCGCTTCTCGGCCGCCACCAGTTGGAAACTGTCCACACACGGCAACGGCGCCTTGTTTGTTGTTCAACGGGGCACGTAGAGAGACCGTGTAAGTGCCATCTGCATTTTCGGTGAGTACTGCATGAGCAGAATCTGGGTTTTGATTTGCCAGCCAGTTGCCATACACACCGCTGATTCGACGTGATGCGGCCGTGTTTGGTAGTTCGAACAGCTTCAGCTTACCGCTCTCATGCGTGGCAGGTACTGCCAGAGCGGCATCCATATCTTGTTGGTAAGCAGACTGCAGTTGGTAGTAAGGCGAAGTTTTATCTTCAATTACATCAAATGGCGACGTGTACTTCAGCAAGGCTTGGTATAAATCCGCTGGATGGAAATGTAAGTCATCCACTTTCGAACCGTAACCGTTGTAATTAATCAAAGTGCCAAGCTCTTTAAGCTGCGCTTTCTGATCGTGTGACAATCCGACCTTGTCAGCCAATTCATCTGCTTTCGCGATCATGTTATCGCCATAAGCCGCCGTAATCGCCCATGTGTGAAAACGTCCATTTAGCAATTGATCGACAATCAACGCCGTACACATGTTGGCATCGAGATCGATGTGCGCATCCAAGTTGCCATGCTGAGGAATATCACCCGCCTTATGGTGATCGGCGTAAAACACGTGCGCGCCTTGAGCCAATGCTTGCTCTAGGCCTACCATGTTCTTTTCCATCGAAATGTCTAACACCGTTAGCTCATCACCCGCTTGCACGTCTACTTTTTCCACCAGCTTGATGTCGCGCTTTACACCAGTAATTAACTGAGCCTCGATAGGATCAGCCAAGCGTAATTGTAGAAGCGCAATGATGCCATCAGCATCGCCATTAAAAATGTCGTAATTCATGGAGCGATAGTTCCTTTATCGAGAGTCATATCCCAGAGAGGGCTGAACGGTATGAGGACTATTGTGCGTGGCATATTTGACAAGTCAACTCGAGCCACGACTCGAAAATGAGAGTGACTCTAGAAATATTAAGCAGTTTGACGTTTAACTGTGTAGATTGCTGACTGCATCTTCCAGTAACAGTAGCTGCTCTAACCCCTGCTCAGTTGCTAATGGCTTAACGACATTAAGCATCTGCAACATCCCTTGCTTCACCATTTGCTCAGTGATGCTGGTTTTCGAAGCCATTGCAGATTGATATGCCAACCAGCTACACGCAATCAAATGCAACGTACACACCAGTGACTTCAACTGCTGTTGATCAACATTAAGCAGCTTTAGCGATACAAACTCCTGCATGATCGCAATGAGGTTCGCTTGCAGCTTTTCTTGCACATCGATGTACTGCTCATGTAACTGCTCATCTCGTGACAAGATTTCAGGTAGATTCGCGTAGAAAAAGCGGTATTTCCACATTAGCGTAAAGATGGAATCTAGGTAGCTCTTCAGCATAGTCAGGCTTTCTTGTGAGCCTTGAATAGGGGTAAATCTTTCTAAAAGTTCTGCTGAATAAAGCGCAAAGATCTCACGAACGATTTCTTGCTTATTGCGGAAGTGGTAATACAGATTACCAGGGCTAATTTCGATGTGATCGGCAATGTGATTGGTGGTGATGTTGCGCTCACCATGTTGGTTGAACAACTCCAGTGCCGCGTAGACTATTTTGTCGCGCGTTTTCATTGTTATCGTGTTCCCTCTTCATTAACGAATCGAGTATAGCGACTTCACCAACCTAGGTCGATAGAGGCTCCAAATACGGTAACATAACAGACCAGTTAGAATACCCGTTGAGTTGGCGACAAGGTCTAACCAAGAAGTTTGTCTTCCGACATACCCTTGTAGCCATTCGATGGCAGCACTAAATAATAAGATACCAATCGCCACCGCCCAACGTTGACGCCAACGCCACACGCAAAAGCAACCTAAAAACGCAAATCCGCTGTACGCCATGGCGTGCTGCATTTTATCAAGATACGCAATGTTGCCCCAATCTTGCAACTCTCCCGAGCTCAACGATAAGTAAGCGATCAGTATTGCGTAGCTGAGAATGACCAAACGTGCAGCAGCCAAGTTCATTGAATATCCTTATGCGATTGGGAATGGAAAAGCCGTCACTTGATCAATGTGGTCACAGCCGAGCGCTAGCATGATCAAACGATCGATGCCTAACGCAACACCCGCACAATCTGGCAACCCTGCCTCCAATGCGGAGATCAAATGATAGTCGATTGGCTGCGGTTTTAAACCCATGTCGAGACGCTTCGCGTTATCTTGCTCAAAACGCGCCAGTTGCTCTTTCGGGTTATCGAGTTCATGGAACCCATTTGCCAGCTCAATTCCCTTAAAATACACCTCAAAGCGATCCGCAACACGATGGTCTTGAGGATTGATTTTCGCAAGCGCCGCCTGTGATGCCGGGAAGTCGTACACAAAAGCAGGCACATCCTGACCAATTTTGTGTTCGACTCCCACGCTAAATAGCAATTGCAGTAACGTATCGCGATCTTCTTCAGGCTCTGCAATGTCACTCAAACCCAGCTTGCTTGCCGCCGCTTTCAGCTCCGTCATCGAGCCTTCTAGTGGGCACACACCCAACACATCAATGAAGGCTTGTTGATACGTCATGCGCTGCGCTGCACCACACTTCAATACCAGTTGCAACAGATCATCCATTTCATCCATCAATTTATGATGGTCAAAGCCAACGCGATACCACTCCAACATCGTGAATTCTGGATTGTGGTAACGACCATTTTCTTCGTTACGAAATGCTTTGTTGATTTGATAAATACAACCGCTGCCAGCCGCCAGCAGGCGCTTCATGTGGAATTCAGGGCTGGTCATAAAGAACAGCTTGCTACCATCGGCGTAACCCGGGCCAACAAACTCGGTTTGGAAAGTATGCAAATGAATGTCGGTCACGGTTGCGTGACTCATGGCTGGCGTGTCGACTTCCATCACCTGTCGATCAGCGAAGAATTGGCGAATCGACGCGATTAACGTCGCACGTTGACGAAGTTGGTCAATGGAAGCAGTAGGTTGCCAGTTGGTTTGCATAACAAGTCTCTCAAACTTTAATTCAGCGAGGAAAGTCTCATTCTACATGCTTTTTACTCTTCAAGAAGAGAGGAATATCCCTTCTTCTTTTTACTAACGTGCTCGCCTATTTGAGGCAAGTATTACTCGTGCCGCAGCACAAAAAACACTCAGTTAAAATCCTATTATCCATGCGGTTAATGTCACGCAACACAGGTTTAACATCCCTAATGTTAATGCTTGAGGGCCAAAACCTCGATGCCGTGATAGCAGTCACATAACCTATAAATTCTATGCCCTTAAGTGCATTACCGAAGCAAAAACCCAATTACATCAATTTTTCTGCCATGTGGCTCATCTACACTAACCCTACTACTTTTGGGGAGTTCTTTTTAAAGAGTGCCTCGTAATGACAATAACAAGCGGATTTCCGCAATCACACACTGGAGGATAACTGTGCAAATTATCACCACAGATATCGCAGTCATCGGCGCAGGCGGCGCTGGTCTTCGTACTGCTATTGCAGCGGCTGAAGCAAACCCAGACTTAGAAGTCGCTCTGATTTCTAAAGTTTATCCAATGCGCTCCCACACGGTCGCTGCAGAGGGTGGCTCAGCAGCAGTTATCAAGGATGAAGATAGCTTAGACAACCACTTCAACGACACTGTTGGCGGTGGTGACTGGCTATGTGAACAGGACGTTGTTGAATACTTTGTAGAGAACGCGACTCGCGAAATGATCCAAATGGAGCAATGGGGTTGCCCATGGAGTCGCAAAGAGAACGGTGAAGTCAACGTACGCCGCTTTGGTGGTATGAAGGTTGAACGTACTTGGTTCGCTGCAGATAAAACTGGCTTCCACATGCTTCATACGCTATTCCAGACATCCATGAAGTACAGCAACATCAAACGCTTTGATGAATACTTTGTGGTGGATCTGCTTGTTGATGAAGGCGAAGTTCAAGGTCTGATTGCTATTCACATGTCTGAAGGCGAGCTTGTTACTATCAAAGCAAAATCTGTTGTTCTAGCAACAGGTGGCGCGGGTCGTGTTTACCACTGTAACACCAATGGCGGTATCGTAACGGGCGATGGTATGGCAATGGCTTACCGTCACGGCGTTCCTCTACGTGATATGGAATTCGTTCAATACCACCCAACAGGTCTTCCTGGTACAGGTATCCTGATGACGGAAGGTTGTCGTGGTGAAGGCGGTATCATCGTTAACAAGAACGGCTACCGTTACCTACAAGATTACGGCATGGGCCCTGAGACTCCAGTTGGCCAACCAAAGAACAAATACATGGAACTGGGTCCTCGTGACAAAGTTTCTCAAGCTTTCTGGCACGAACAACAGAAAGGCAACACCATCAAACACCCACTGGGTGACGTGGTGCACCTAGACCTTCGCCACCTAGGTGAAGAGTACCTACAAGAGCGTCTACCATTCATCTGTGAGCTAGCAAAAGCTTACGTGAACGTAGACCCTGCAAAAGAGCCAATTCCAATTCGTCCAACGGTTCACTACACCATGGGTGGTATCGAGACAAACGGCGGCTGTGAAACTCGCATTAAAGGTCTATTCGCAGTTGGTGAATGTGCGTCTGTTGGTCTTCACGGTGCAAACCGTCTAGGTTCTAACTCACTGGCTGAGTTTGTGGTATTTGGTCGCGTAGCGGGTGAAAACGCAGTGAAACGCGCTGAAGAATTCAAAGGTTGGAACGAGTCTGCAATCGATGCTCAAGTGAAAGCAGTTGAAGAGCGCATCGCCAAACTGATGAACCAAGAAGGTGATGAGAACTGGGCAAACATCCGTACTGAAATGGGTCATACCATGGAAGCGGGTTGTGGTATCTACCGTCAAGAAGATTTGATGCAAGAAACCATTAACAAGATCACCGAACTAAAAGAACGCTACAAACGCATCAGCATTAAAGACAAAGGCAAAGTGTTTAACACTGATCTTCTGTACGCAATTGAAGTGGGTTACGGCCTAGAAGTCGCAGAAGCGATGGTTCACTCTGCGATTCTACGTAAAGAGTCTCGCGGCGCGCACCAACGTCTGGACGACGGTTGTACAGAACGTGATGACGTGAACTTCCTAAAACACTCACTTGCTTTCTACAAACCAGATTCAGCGCCAAGTATCGATTACAGCAATGTGACTATCACTAAGTCACAACCAAAAGCTCGTCTATACGGTGAAGCAGCAGAAAAAGCCGCAGCTGAAGAGAAGAACGCAGAGGAGCAAGCATAATGTCAGCAAATCGCATTCAAAAAGTAGACATTCTGCGTTATGACCCAGAAAAAGATGCAGAACCATACAAGCAAACATTCGAAGTGCCATTCGATGAAACCATGTCTGTGCTTGACGCACTGGGCTACATTAAAGATCACCTAGACAAAGATCTATCTTACCGTTGGTCTTGCCGTATGGCGATCTGTGGTTCTTGCGGCATCATGGTGAACAACGTACCGAAGCTTGCTTGTAAGAGCTTCCTACGTGATTACCCAGACGGTGTGACTATCGAGCCTCTAGCAAACTTCCCAATCGAGAAAGACTTGATTGTTGATATGACACCGTTCATCGAACGTCTTGAAGCAATCAAACCGTACATCATTGGTAACGACCGTAAACCAGAAGACGGTACGAACTTGCAAACGCCAGAGCAAATGGCGAAATACAAGCAGTTCGCTGGTTGTATCAACTGCGGTCTATGCTACGCGGCGTGTCCTCAGTTTGGTCTAAACCCTGAGTTCATCGGTCCTGCGGCACTAACGCTAGCACACCGCTACAACCTAGACAGCCGTGACAACGGTAAAGATGAGCGCATGAAGCTTATCAACGGTGAAAACGGTGCTTGGGGTTGTACGTTTGTTGGTTACTGTTCTGAAGTTTGTCCGAAGAACGTTGACCCAGCAGCGGCAGTAAACCAAGGCAAAGTGGAGTCTTCTATGGACTTCGTGATTGCTATGTTGAAACCTGATGGTTCACCAAAGAAAGTGGAGGCATAAGGATGAGCAATCGTAAACCTTACGTTCGTGAAGTAAAACGCACTTGGTGGAAGAACCATCCTTTCTACCGCTTCTACATGCTACGTGAAGCGACTGTGCTGCCTTTGATCCTATTCACTCTGTTCCTAACTTTCGGTTTAGGTTGCTTGGTGAAAGGCTCTGAAGCATGGCAAGGTTGGTTGGATTTTATGGCAAACCCAATCGTAGTCGCGATCAACATCGTTGCACTACTAGGTAGCCTATTCCACGCTCAAACTTTCTTCAGCATGATGCCGCAAGTAATGCCAATTCGTTTGAAAGGCAAACTGGTGGACAAGAAAATCATCGTATTGACTCAGTGGGCCGCGGTTGCGTTCATCTCACTGATCGTTCTCATCGTGGTGTAAGGAGCTGAGCATGAAACCGAATTATAGTGTAAACACATCACCAAAACGTTCTGATGAGCCAATCTGGTGGGGTCTATTTGGTGCTGGCGGTACTTGGTTCGCGATGATCACGCCAATCACGGTATTGGTGCTAGGTATCTTGGTCCCACTAGGCGTGATTGATGCAGAAGCGATGAGCTACGAGCGTGTCTCCGAATTCGCAACCAGTATCATCGGTGCGCTATTCATCATTGGCACCCTAGCTCTACCAATGTGGCATGCGATGCACCGTGTACACCACGGCATGCACGACCTTAAATTCCACACTGGTGTGATAGGTAAAATTGCATGCTATGCATTTGCAGGCCTCATTACTGCACTAGCCGTTATCTTTATCTTCATGATTTAAGATACTGACTAAAAAAGAAAAAGCTGGCTCTATGCCAGCTTTTTTTATTGCTTTGGGTTACCCATGATCTTTTTGCTTTTTAAGCTTTTGACCACCCATGATCTTATTGCTGTATGACCTTCTTCGTTTGGTCCATAAGACCCAGGGCACCAAAGCCAGTAATCACATCTAGGTTTGTTTTCAAGCCCGTTTCTTCGCTACCACCAATGTAGTTTTGTGGCATCTGAACTTGGAAGTTTTGCAAGTTGTTGTACAACGAGTTCGCTACGTCTCGATTCAACTCTGCCAAATAAACTTCACGGTTTGCCCCTAACGCCGAGTACTTCGCTTTTAGGACTTCAGATTCTGCACGACCTTTCGCTAATATCGCTTTCGCTTCAAACTCAGCAGAAAGTGCGTTCGCCTTTTGAATCGCTAAGTTAGCCTCTGCGATAGCTAGCTCTTTCTCCTTCTCGACTTCAGCAAGTCGTTTGGTTTTTTCCACTTCAACGATTTCACGCTCTGCAATCTGACGTGCAACTTCCACTTCTTTTTGCTGAGCAATAATAGCGAGTTCTTTACCACGCTGAGCGTCTTGCACTTCACGTGTTCGTTGAATCTCTTTGCGTAACTGCTCGGTCTCCGCCTGTGCTTTCGACGTTTCTTGTTCCTGAATCGCGCGAATACGATCCGCCACTAAACGCTTTTTATCCGCCAATAGCTGATCTAACTGCTTTTCTGGCTGTGGATCACCAATGGTCACCTGCGTCACTTGAATGCCGTATTGTTGTAACGGGTTGTCTTGACGAATTGGTTGCCCGGTTTTATCTACAACTGGCACCGTTTTCCAAACCAGTTGATTGGTACGCTGTAGTTGGTTCGCATTGGCCTGATTCGCCCCAACAGGCGCAAGATCCAACTCTTCCACTTCAACCTGACGTCGCTCTGTTAGATAAATCCCCTCTCGCAACTGATCGCCAAGTTTCGATTTGAACTGGTTCAAACCACCTTGGAAAAACTCTTCACCCGTGTATTGGGTAGCGGTAATCACCGTCACGTTACGTGCGTTCTTTACAAGCAGCGCATCAATCAAGTTACTGTTGTTACGGAACTCTTTGTGCATTTTCTTCACCGCTTCAGGGTCATTACTGAGCTTAAAGCGGAATGTTACGGGAATCTGACCAATGTAGGTGTCGGCAAACCGAACCTGAATCGCATCAAGACGTTGATAAAAATCTTCGCCCTTGCTATTACCGAATGACACGGTGATCACTTGATCATATTTGGTGATTTTGGAAAGAAATGGCATACGAAAATGAATGCCAGGTTCAGTAAACACATCCAACTCACCAGTGATATTGTTCTGATGCACGTAGCTGTAACCTGCATCGGTCATCAGCACAGAGCTATTAATCGTTAAGCCGATTGCCAACAGCGGTACGCCAAATACCGCAGCTTTCAATCCTTTGTGTAGTAACTGACGTCTTTCTTCCACCTTTAAACCCCTTCCTAAACCCCTGCTTTCCATTTTGTTCTCCTTTTTGGATTGTTACTGAGTTAAATCGATAAAAATCAGATTGCTATGCAACTCAACAACAAGAACCAATGTATCAAAATGTTACATTAAGGAATAATCGACAGATTCATGAAATAAATAAGATTTTTACGAATAATACAAAATCATCGAAAATTTGCGGAGGATATCGATTTTCTATGCAGGAACATTCAAGAGAGAATTACAGGCAATAAAAAAGGCCGCCGAAGCGACCTTTCTAACAATCAATCTAAAGTGCTTACTTCACACGGCCTACGTATTCAGCCGTACGAGTATCTACGCGAATCACTTCACCAATTGAGATGAACAGAGGAACACGAACAACAGCGCCAGTTGATAGCGTAGCTGGTTTACCACCAGTACCTTGAGTATCACCTTTCAGGCCTGGGTCTGTGTCTACCACTTCTAGCTCAACGAAGTTTGGTGGAGTAACAGTAATTGGGTTACCGTTCCAAAGTGTGATCATACAAGTGTTGTTTTCTACCAACCACTTAGCGTTGTCACCTACCGCTTTTGCGTCTGCTGCGATCTGTTCAAACGTTTCACTGTTCATAAAGTGGTAGAATTCGCCGTCTGAATATAGATAATCTAGGTCGATATCCATTACGTCTGCCACTTCACAAGTGTCACCAGACTTGAATGTTTTCTCTAGCACTTTACCAGAAAGAAGTTTACGAATTTTAACGCGGTTGAACGCTTGGCCTTTACCTGGTTTAACGTATTCGTTTTCCAGAATTACACAAGGCTCGTTATCAAGCATTAACTTAAGACCGCCTTTAAATTCATTGGTGCTAACTGTAGCCATTTTTTCCTCTTACATTCTTAGAGCTAAATTCAATGCCGCACATAATAACCCGAAAAGTCGAATCTGTTGAGCAAAACTGGCTCAAACAGTTGGCGAATGGGATCTCTGATCCTGCAAAATTGCTCGAAATACTGGAAATTGATCCTTCACCGTGGCAAGACGGGTTTGCCGCGCGCAAGCTGTTTGCACAGCGTGTACCGCAAAGTTTTGTCGATAGGATGGAGAAAGGCAACCCTAAAGACCCTCTTTTACGTCAGGTTTTACCATTAAGTGACGAATTTGAAGTACATCCGGGCTATTCCAACGATCCGTTAGAAGAGCAGGATAATGAAGTCCCTGGTCTGCTACACAAGTATCGCAACCGCGCCTTAATGATTGTCAAAGGTGGCTGCGCGGTAAATTGCCGTTACTGTTTTCGTCGTCACTTCCCTTATCAAGAAAATAAAAGCGGCAAGCAAGCATGGACAAAGTGCTTAGAGTACATGGCGCAGCAACCAGAGTTGAACGAAGTCATCTTCTCAGGTGGTGATCCATTAATGGCAAAAGACGATGAAATTCATTGGCTTTTAGAGCATATTGCTCACATACCTCACATCAAACGTCTGCGTATTCATAGCCGTTTACCTGTGGTGATTCCCGCTCGCGTCACTGATGAACTATGCCAACTGCTGCAAGCATCAAGGTTACAAATCATCCTCGTGACTCACATCAACCATGCCAACGAAATCAATGACGAATTTGCTGAACAGATGTTCAAGCTCAAAAGAGCAGGCGTTACGCTTCTAAACCAAGGCGTTCTGCTGAAAGGCGTGAATGATTCGGTAGAAGCTCAAGTGGCGTTAAGTGAAGCCTTATTTGACGCGGGTATCTTGCCTTATTACCTCCACGTTCTTGATAAGGTGCAAGGCGCGGCGCACTACTTTATTTCGGACGAAGAAGCAAAAGCCATTATGCGCGGACTCATCACGCGTGTATCGGGTTACCTGGTACCAAAACTGACACGAGAAATTGGTGGCAGGCCAAGTAAAACGCCATTGGATTTGCATTTAGAATAGGTCCTGACGCTCAATTAAATTTGTCGTCACGACCGTTCCTTTTTGTTCGCTTTGCACGGTAAGTCTATGCATACTCCGCTCTTTTGGAGGTCAAGATGCATACAGCACTCGAACAAATTTTCGATCTTGGCCCATTCAGCTGGCCTGCCCTACTATGCTGTGCCATTAATGGGCTAATGATCGGTATCGAACGCCAAACTCGTGGTAAACCTGTTGGCATTCGCACGGCAATTCTTATTATTTCAGGCACTTACCTGTTTATGTCGATGGCAGTATCGTTATCGCCAAATACACTCGATCAAGCACGCGTGCTTGGTCAGATTATTACTGGCGTCGGCTTCTTAGGCGCAGGCGTGATGATGACACTCGATGGAAAAATCCACGGCGTAACATCCGCAGCGGTTATTTGGGTACTGGCAGGATTAGGGTTGATGATCGGTTTGGGTTATTTAACGCAGTCGGTGGTCATTACCCTACTGGCTTTAACGGTGTTACTGGGCGTGGATAAAGCAGAAAACCACATCAAAGCATTGCGCCGAGGGGTTCACCAAAGAATTCAACAACGCAAAACCTCATCCCGCTTAATTAAATAGTTAACGCGCCGATAAACTCGCTTCACCCCATCAGTAATTAAAAAGCCCTCGACGAATATCGAGGGCTTTCGGTATCTAAAGATTCTGACTTGCTCAGGGATTATTTAGCGAAGTTGATGAGTGGGAAACACTTGAAGAAACCGTTATCCGCACAGTTCAAAAGACCAATTTGTACGCCATCAATTTGATCGGTCATGTTGAAGAAACCAAACTGGAAATTAGACTTTTTAGAGATACTCGCTAAGCCCACATCCGCCATGGTGTAGCCTTCAGAATAGTTCACCGCGCTCCAGTTCAAGCCTTTTACATTGTTCGTAATGTTGACAGCACCCAAGTTAACACCCGTCGTCTGACCTTGGTTCCAGTTAACTAAGCCTAAAGACGCACCTTTCATTTCTTGGTTTACCTTTGCTGCACCAAAAAACAGACCGAAGTTCACACCTGTCGTACGATCCGTTTCTGACATACCAAGCAGTGAAAAGTCGACACCTTTAACCTCATTCACCTGTCCATGCAACACGGCTAAACGAACACCACCAACTGACGAGTTAGAAGGTGCGTTTGTGTTGTCGATAGTAGAGAACATCACAGGTGTACTGTCAGCAAGAGCAACTGGTGATGCGATAGCGGCTGCAACCGCCAATGACGTCATAAGCTTTTTCATTTTCATCTCCATGATGGGAAGCAACAATTTACAACATAGTGTAATGTTCAGATTTTGCGCTATCCACGTTCAAAAAGTGTTAGCGGTAGGTCAGATTTAACCATCTGACTCAAAAGAAAAAATTTTATCGCTTCTATTTTCATGTTTTTCCACTGACATTTCTTGAACTCGCCTCTCACAATCGAAGCCACATCAGAATGCTATATTTCTCGGATAACGCACATAAAAAAGTCGAGGCAAATGCCTCGACTTTTAAAGGTTTGGTCGGTTATCTTTCCGCTATAAGGATTCCCTTAGAGCAAAGAGATAAGCTGGCTGTCGGGTAGCAGCGACGCATTACTGCGCCACCGCCCCCTAAGAACCGTACGTGCGAGTTTCCCCGCATACGGCTCAAGCCTTTATAAACCCACACTTGCGTGTGGGCCGACAACACTACCCCTTAGGCGGGAATGGGTCGTTACCATAAGAGTCTTTATCTCTTATTTGACCATTAGGTCTGTGAATTACAACTTCACTTTGCTGATTCTTCGCTATCTCGCGAGCGGCCTGTCTAGCTTCCTCTTGAGTGCGATGGTGTGAAGTGTCGCGTGAGTTATTCTCTCCGCGCACAGCCCACCCGTCGGGGCGCTTTACAACGTGTTGGTTCTTACCCATTGATCACCTCCTTAGTATAGGATTTGGACAAATACTATATAAGGGCAAAAACGATAATTTTCAACCCAACATGTTGTATTATTTCTAGTTAAAGACATTACTTAAAACGACCTGATAACCAGAAGACCACTCCAACACAGGCTATGGTTGTTATTAAACCTAATAGCCATACCCATAGATAAAGCTCATTGTTCATAACGACTAACTCCTTTGTTGTTGTGGATCTGCCGATGACAGTTAATATGCAACATCATCAAATTCGAGCTAATGTCTGTGCCTCCATCCACTCTTCTGACGATATGGTGAATATCCCATTCATCCTCTGAGCCGAACTGCTGGTGGCAAACTGCACATTTGTAGTCTTGTCTCTCGACAATTTTCCATAGCTTCCAGTTACCCGACAAAGATTTCTTCAATCTTTGCATCTTCAGACGCTCAAAGTATTGTTCGTCCTCCGGTAGGTAACAGTTCGCTGTTGCCCGAATTTTCACATGTTTATCGACTTTCACTTTCGCTGCACTCAACAAGCGATAGTGACCATCTTCCCCTTTCGGTTTCGGTGCACTGAATACCCAGTTTCTATCACCCACTGTTTTAAAGTATTTTTCTTTAATCCAGCGTTTACGGCGATTCAAATGGATTCGGCGACACCACTGCCATAACATTTTCCAGATACGATAATCGATATACTTGAATGTCTCACTCGCACATACCCAGCGGTGGTAGTTGCACCATCCTCTGAGCATCGGGTTCAACTTCGCTATCACCGCTGAAGCTGGCACCGTTTTATGGCTGTTGAGATAATCTCGTATACCGCGCAGAAAATTCTTCACGTTTTTCTTTGACGGCTTAATCAACATCTTGCCGTCGTATTTACGCAAATTTTGCCCGAGAAAATCGAACCCGTCGTCTATATGCGTGATCAGCGTTTTTTCTGCTGACAATTGCAACCCACGTTCTGCCATAAAAGCTTCAACTATTGGTAAGACCTTATCTTCTAGTAGCTCTTTCGAGATCCCAGTGACGATGAAGTCATCTGCATAACGCACATAGTTGACCTTAGTTTTGTAACTGGCTTTTGTGTTCTTCTTCCCGAAGTGGGATTCGAGCACCGTTTCCAGTCCGTCTAAGGCCATATTGGCGAGTACAGGTGAGATAATCCCACCTTGCGGTGTACCCGCCTCCGTCGAGTTAAACTTCCCAGATTCCATGAATCCGGCTTTCAGCCATTTCTTAAGTATCGCCTTATCCATAGGAATATTGGCGATAAGCCAGTCATGGCTGATAAAGTCAAAACACCCTTTGATATCACCCTCCAGTACCCAACGGGCACTGGCCTTGCGACTGAGGTTCACGAAACATTGTTCGATAGCATCAGCACAACAGCGATTCGGGCGAAAGCCATAGCTGTTTCGATCCGCCGTGGTTTCCGATATGGGTTCAAGAGCTAACAGGTATAGTGCCTGCATTGCTCTATCACGCATGGTTGGTATTCCCAGCGGCCTACGCTTGCCATTAGCTTTAGGAATATAGACTCGCCTCAGCGGACTTGGCTTATAGCCTTTACGCATCAGTTGGTCTATAGCTCCCCATTTCAAGGCAGGAGTGTTCCAGATTTCTCCATCAACACCCGGTGTGTTTTTCCCTCTGTTTTCAGTGACCCGCCGAATGGCTATCACCTTGGCAGCAAACGAACGAGTTAACATGCGTTGCAGTCTTTTGACCTGTCGCCAGTCAGACTTTTTCGTTGCCTTTGCGATCCGTACCTGTAGCCCTCTCACCGTACGATACATTAGTGACCAGTCGATGCTGTGCCACTGCTGTGTCTGGTGGGAGGATGCAGATACGTCAATTTGCATTGAAGTATGCACCTTGCTTTCCTCCATTAACGATAAGTTAAACAAGCAACACAAGGCGCATCTGTGCCCCATAGGGCAGAGATTTACCCTATGAGGCTTGAACTTGTTGCTGACAGTACCCTAGATCCTCAAATAGGAAAGGTAACGCCCACAATTGGACTCTGACAGTTTCAACTACCGTAAACTTGACGGCTTTACTGATTTTCACGCAATTAAAGACCAAGCAGACGTGGGCCCCGTTTCCGGTGAAAGCACGTTGGCTTTCTATCCAGCTCATTACAAGCTGGCTTTCGCTTTTTCTGCTCTCCTGTGCCCGCATCCTCAACAGCGCCTCTTACGAGTTGCCTGCCCTATTGGGGCAAAGATACGGGGTTTCCGAGTTCCGTTTTCATTACACGAGTTACTTAGGTTCTACCTATCCACCGATGGCGCATGAGTCAGCGTATCCCCAGATGTAAAAGAGATAACCGGCCATATACCTTTTGGTCAGAGCGTTAGTGACGACTAATCCTCCCAAAGGGATAATTAATCGACACGACAATAGCGTTACGCTCGTCGCGGCTGACGGTGTTTATCAGTAGTTCACTTACGTTAACCATATAACCCAGCCTAGCCCCTAAACCGCCTGCTATTGGCGATTGTCTTAACCTTCACTTCGCAGCAAGGATTAACCACTTGCGTGGGGGTACATTATCAGGAAGCTCCGCACACCGCGTTACCGCAGATGCACTATCCCTAGGCTACTATTGGCTGAACAACAGGTCTTACTATCCAATAACCTACCCGTCCGAGTAAGAGATTGACTAAGACAATAATGAAAACAGCTTCGCACCGTGCAGGTGGCTCAAGCTTAAATAAGACACGAATATTCCCGTTACTTCACAGACACTGATAGCGCTGCTTCAACGTATATCATTCGCCTAAAGCGAGGGACATAGACTTTCGCCCATGCCTAAAATCGGACCTCTTACGAGGACCGATATTCGGGCTTGGGTTAAGCCCGAATATCGGGTTTTATTTGTTTGCTATTTCGGCGGGTGGGATAGTAACCACAACATGAAGTTAGTGATTACTATGGACGTAGCCCGCTCGGCTAGCTACCTACGCGACTCTCGTCGCACTACATCATGCCACCCATACCGCCCATGCCACCCATGCCGCCCATGTCAGGCATCGCTGGTGCGTCTTTTTGCGGTAGGTCAGTAACCATTGCTTCAGTCGTGATCATCAGACCCGCAACCGATGCTGCGAATTGTAGCGCAGAACGAGTTACTTTCGTTGGGTCTAGAATACCCATCTCTAGCATGTCGCCGTATTCGCCTGTTGCCGCGTTGTAACCGTAAGAGCCTTCACCCGCTTTCACGTTGTTCGCAACCACTGAGTCTTCCTCACCTGCGTTCTTCGTGATTTGACGGATTGGCGCTTCCATTGCACGTAGTGCAACGCGGATACCAACGTTTTGCTCTTCGTTGTCACCCGTTAGGTGAGCAATCTTAGATGCCGCGCGGATAAGTGCAACACCACCACCAGCAACAACACCTTCTTCAACCGCTGCACGAGTTGCGGCTAGCGCATCTTCTACACGGTCTTTCTTCTCTTTCATTTCAACTTCAGTCGCTGCACCAACTTTGATTACTGCAACACCGCCAGCCAGTTTCGCTACGCGCTCTTGTAGTTTCTCTTTGTCGTAGTCTGAAGTTGCGTCTTCGATTTGTTGACGAATTTGAGCTACGCGACCAGAGATCATCTCTTCTTCACCGATACCATCGATGATAGTCGTGTTTTCTTTCGTGATAGAAACACGCTTCGCTTGACCTAGATCTTCTAGTGCTACTTTTTCAAGCTCTAGACCGATTTCTTCAGAAATCACAGTACCGCCTGTTAGGATAGCGATGTCTTGTAGCATTGCTTTACGACGGTCACCGAAGCCAGGTGCTTTCACTGCAGCAACTTTCACGATGCCACGCATGTTGTTGACAACCAATGTTGCTAGCGCTTCGCCTTCTACATCTTCTGCGATGATAAGCAGTGGACGAGACGCTTTCGCTACAGCTTCTAGCGTTGGAAGAAGTTCACGAATGTTTGAGATCTTCTTATCAACTAGCAAGATGAATGGGTTTTCTAGATCAACACTGCCTGACTCTTGGTTGTTGATGAAGTAAGGAGATAGGTAACCGCGGTCGAACTGCATACCTTCAACTACGTCTAGCTCGTCTTGTAGCGCCTGACCTTCTTCAACAGTGATAACGCCATCACGGCCCACACGTTCCATTGCTTCAGCAATGATGTTACCTACGCTTGCGTCAGAGTTCGCAGAGATAGTACCAACCTGTGCGATTGCTTTCGTGTCGTTACATTCAACAGAAAGCTCTTTTAGTTGCTCTACTGCTGCTGCTACTGCTTTGTCGATACCACGCTTAAGGTCCATTGGGTTCATACCCGCGGCGACTGCTTTTAGACCTTCGTTTACGATAGATTGTGCTAGTACTGTTGCTGTTGTTGTACCGTCACCTGCCGCGTCGTTTGCTTTAGACGCAACTTCTTTAACCATTTGTGCGCCCATGTTCTGGAATTTATCTTCCAGTTCAATTTCACGCGCTACTGATACACCATCTTTCGTGATAGTCGGTGCACCAAAAGATTTGTCTAGAACGACATTACGTCCTTTTGGACCCAGTGTTACTTTTACTGCGTCAGCCAGAACGTTTACACCCTCTAGCATTTTAACTCGTGCGTCATTACCAAATTTAACGTCTTTAGCAGCCATCTTTGATTTCCTTTCTAAAATTCTTTGTGTGTAATTTCGTAATTGAATCTGAGCAAAAAATTACTCAATGATTGCTATTATTCAACGATCGCCATGATGTCGTTTTCAGACATGACAAGCACTTCTTTACCGTCGATTTTTTCAGTTTTTGTACCGTAACCTTCAGCGAAGATAACAGTATCACCAACTTTAACGTCCAGCGGCAGTACTGTGCCGTTTTCTAGGATGCGGCCTTTACCCACAGCTAGAACAACACCGCGAGTTGATTTTTCTGCAGCAGAACCAGTCAGAACGATGCCACCAGCAGACTTAGATTCAACTTCTTTACGTTCAACGATAACTCGGTCATGTAATGGACGAATGTTCATCGGTCGTCTCTCCTGAAAATTTCCATGTTTATTTGATAATTGTCCTTAGGGACTTTAGCCCCAGACACGTGATCCCTATATAAGGGGTCGAAGCAGCGATCCCAAGGGGGTGGCACAAAAATTTTGTGACTTAGTTAAAATAACGAACAACTAAGCAACGGTTTGCGTTCGAAATGCTCACTCGCCCAGCATCTCGCTTTCTTGTATCCTTGCAGTTTGCTCACCACATAGTTGTCATACATGCAGGAAAATAACAAGCTGGAACCCCAAGCGACCGATAAGCATGGTTTGTTGACCGCACCTATTCCTGAAACGCTGCGGAAAATGACCGTCCCCATGACCATGGGCATGATCGCGATTTTGATGTTTAACTTGGTGGACACGTTTTTTATCTCGTTGCTTGGTACTCAAGCGCTAGCGGCGATCAGCTATACCTTCCCTGTAACCTTTGCGGTTAACTGCATCACGATGGGAATAGGGATGGGTCTATCGACCAATATTGGTCGCTTACTTGGACAAGGTCACGCCCCACAAGCCGCTCGGTTTACCACTCACGGTTTGTTATTAGCGGTGTTACTCGTGGCTATCGCCTCTTCGATTGGCTTTGCCACCATTGCACCACTGTTCCGCTTTCTTGGCGCAGCCGACGACCTAATTCCACTCATCGAAGAGTACATGCAGGTGTGGTATCTCACCATTCCATTGTTGGTGATCCCAATGGCGGGCAATAGCGCGATACGAGCATCTGGGGATACAAAAACACCCGCCAAAGTCATGATGTTGGCGGGCTTGATTAACGGCATGCTCGATCCACTACTGATCTTCGGACTTGGCCCATTCCCCGAGCTTGGCATCCAAGGTGCGGCAATAGCCAGTGCTTTTAGCTGGTTAGGTGCACTATGTGGCTCATTCTATGTGCTAGTTAAACGCGAAAAGTTGCTCGCTCAACCCCAATGGTCCTTGCTGAAACAAGATTGGCAGCAAACGTTAAAAATCGGCACTCCTGCCGCACTGTCGAACGCGATGAATCCATTGTCGGGCGCAATTTTGATGATGCTGTTATCCAGCCACGGTACGGCAGCAGTTGCGGCTTACGGTGCGGCGCAGCGTATTGAGTCTATTTTGATCCTAGTCTTGATGTCTCTGACCTCAGCACTCACGCCATTCATGGCACAAAACTTAGGGGCGAAAAACCCTCAACGCGCCTTTTCCGGCTTATTTATCAGCATGCGTTTTGCGGTGGTGTTCCAAGGGTTTATCTTCTTGATGATGGTGCCATTGAGTATTCCTCTAGCGGCATTGTTCTCGCAGGAAGAAGCGGTAAAAAATCTGCTGTGGCATTACCTGCTTGTGGTGCCGTTCAGTTATGGTTTTCAAGGCATTGTGATGATGTTAATCAGTGGGTTGAATGCGATGCACAAACCATTACGAGCATTCCAATGGAGCTTTATGCGTTTGTTTGTGTTTACCCTGCCATCGGCATGGATCGGAAGCCAAATTTACAGTATTGAAGGCTTGTTTATAGGTATCGCAGTGGGGAATACGTTAGGTGGCCTACTTGGCTATATGTTTGCACTGCGCGAACGTAAATTGACGCTCATTGAACAGAGCAGCGCTTCGTAAGATTTTGTCCGATGCGTCAGCTTCCTTTTGCTGATACTCAAATACAAAAAAACCGCGGAAAGCCGCGGTTTTTCTTTATCTATTTCAAACTTGCTTAGAACAGTTCTTCAGCAACTTTGTATAGATCGTTGCGTACTGGACGCTTCATGTTTTCGATCGCGTCGATGATGTCGTGGTGAACAAGTTGCTCTTTCACGATACCTACACAGCGACCGCCATGACCTTCAAGCAGTAGGTGAACAGCGTAGTTACCCATGCGAGATGCTAGAACGCGGTCAAATGCCGTTGGACGACCACCACGTTGGATGTGACCAAGTACTGTTGCACGAGTTTCACGACCTGTCGCCGCTTCGATGTCACGAGCCAGTTCATTGGCATCCATCATTAGCTCAGTCAACGCGATGATTGCGTGTTTCTTACCTTTTGCGATGCCGTCTTGGATGTTGCTGATCAGCTTGTCTTTGTCTAGGCCAGTTTCTGGAGTGATGATGTACTCACAACCACCCGCGATTGCAGACATCAGAGTTAGGTCACCACAGTGACGACCCATGATTTCTACAATTGAAATACGTTGGTGAGATGAAGAAGTATCACGTAGACGGTCGATCGCATCGATAACTGTGTTTAGTGCACTTAGGTAGCCCACTGTGTAGTCAGTACCAGCGATATCGTTGTCGATTGTGCCTGGTAGACCGATACATGGGTAACCCATTTCAGTCAGTTTCTTCGCACCCATGTACGAACCGTCACCACCGATCACGACTAGCGCATCGATACCATGTTTTTTCAGGTTCTCAATCGCTTTTTCACGCACTTCCACTTCTTTAAATTCAGGGAAACGTGCAGAACCTAGGAACGTACCACCTTTGTTGATCACATCTGAAACGCTAGAACGATCTAGCTTCTCGATGCGGCCTTCGTATAGGCCTAGGTAGCCGTCGTACACACCGAATACTTCCAATCCCTCGGATAGTGCTGTACGTACTACGCCGCGTATCGCCGCGTTCATACCAGGTGCGTCACCGCCACTTGTTAAAACACCGATCTTCTTAATCATGCTCACCCTCGATCTTTGGCAATCAATTATTTAATTTTCTTTTAGGCCCCTTGTTACCAAGCAACCTGCATAATCCAGAACTGTGCGTTATGTTACATTTCCTCTACAGGATTACCAATGAAAACGCACTTTTTTATGTAACTTTTCTACTTATGTAAGAGTATTACAGTTTCTCTATGAAACTTTGTTGATTCACATCAGGATCACGAATCTTAATAAGTATTGATGGAAAGATAGTCAATAAGTGCCTGTTTGTCGTCAGGCACTTATTGATTTTTCGAGCCCTACCAATCTTGCGCTTTTTGCTCTTTCTCTGGCCCAAAAACGACAGACAATGGATCTTGATGGATCAAAACATCCGCATCAGGAAACAAAGCTAAAAGGTTTTCCTCAACTTTATCGGCAATATAGTGCGCTTCGATTAAACGTAAGTTATCGTCTAGCTCCAAGTGCAACTGAATAAAGCGTGTCGGCCCTGACATACGGGTACGCAGTTGATGAACCCCAAGAACCCCTTTCACATTCAAACATTCATTGCGGATTTGCTCCAATTCGGAATCCGGCAGCTTTCGGTCTAATAACGTCTGAATCGCTTCGCTGACCATTTTGAAGGCGCTGTAAAGAATGAAGACACCAATGCCAATCGCAAACACCGCATCCGCTTGCGTCACGCCAAAGTAGCTGAGTCCCAGAGCCACCATGATCGCAGCGTTCATATACAAATCAGTCTGATAATGCAGAGAATCCGCCGCGATTGCTTGGCTCCCTGTCACGCGTACCACATGTTTTTGGAACATCACCAAGCCAAGTGTGACCACAATCGCAAACAGCGATACATAAACACCGAGCTCCGGCGCATGCAGTGCGTGTGGACGGAAAAATCGGTCAATCCCGTTCAGGATCAAAAATACCGCCGACCCCGAAATAAACATAGCCTGAGCTAAGGCCGCTAAAGACTCAGCTTTACCATGCCCAAACGTATGTTCACGGTCTGCTGGTTGTAAGGCATAACGGACAACAACGAGATTTACCACCGACGCGGCGATATCCAACATTGAGTCGATAAGTGATGCCAATAGGCTAACTGAGCCGGTTACCCACCACGTGATGACTTTTACAATCAAGAGAAGAGTCGCCACAATAGTTGCAGTCCAAGCTGCGGTCGTCACTAAACGTGCATATTGCTGTTTCATAATCAAAGAGTTAACTCAAACCATACGTTGAGTATATTGAATGCCCATGAAATAACCAGATCAAAAAAGAGGCAACCAATGGCTGCCTCTTTATATAACATCAATTCATGACTTAATTATTGCGGTATTTTTCCATGCGCTTATGCATTCTGTCGCCACACTCTTGCATGCGTTCATTTTGCAACTTCACAAACTCTGCTTTTTGTTCTGGCGTTAATACGCTCAGCATTTGGTGCTTTCTTTCTAGCATTTGCACACGGTGCTCAGTTTGGCGCTCAACCATTTCTTTTGCTAATGCGGTCGCTTGCGCTTCATCAAAACTATCCGCTAGTAAGAGTGACTGCATTTTTGCGTGGTGTGCTTGTCGCTCAGCCATACGGGCTTCGCGATTTTCAGAATATTTGCCTTTCATCTGTGCGCGGTTTGCTTCACGGAAAGACTTAAGCTGATCTTTTTGAGCATCCGTCAAATTCAAATCACGCATAATGCCACGGTCCATTCCCATGCCACATTCATCACGCGGGCCTTGATGATGGTTTTTACCACCGTAAGCGAATGCGCTTGCTGCGCCGAGAGTAAGAGGTAGAACAACAGCAGCTAACACAAGTTTTTTTGCAGATTTCATAATTTGATTCCTTACACAGGTGAGTGATTCTTCTGAGCTGTTCTCACAGCGCTTGAGTATAGAATACGACCCACTAGGTAAAGCGACGTATAGGGAGCGTAAAGAATCGTAAAGAGTGATTTTTACCCTCTTCGCAGCACATCATTCCAATGTAATATTAAGCTATCGGTAACTTACTATAGGTGCCCCCATGGCAAACATTCTTTTAATTGATGACGATATCGAGCTAACCAGCTTATTAAAAGAAGTACTCAGTTTCGAAGGATTTGACGTCAGCGAAGCAAATGATGGCGAAGCAGGCTTAGCTGCGGTCAATGATAAGATTGATTTGATTTTGTTGGATGTCATGATGCCGAAGCTAAATGGCATGGAAACCCTTAAACGCTTGCGTGAAAACTGGGAAACTCCTGTCTTGATGCTGACCGCTAAAGGGGAAGAAATTGACCGCGTGATCGGTTTAGAGCTAGGCGCGGATGATTATTTACCGAAACCTTTTAGCGACCGTGAACTGTTAGCACGTATCCGTGCGATCTTACGCCGTACCAGCAGCACACAGAAAAACACCAAAAACAGCGATTGCATTGAGTATCAAGAGCTCCGTCTTTACCCAGGTAAACAAGAAGCATACTGCGATCAACAGTTGCTCGATCTCACAGCAACCGAGTTTGCTCTGTTGACCCACTTTGTGCAAAACCCAGGACAAGTGCTAACTAAAGAGACATTGAGCTTAGATGTGCTTGGTAAACGACTCGCCGCTTTTGATCGCGCGATCGATATGCATGTTTCGAACTTACGTAAAAAATTACCAGATCAGAGCAATGGCAAGCCGCGAATCAAAACCCTGCGTGGTCGTGGCTATATGCTGCTTGAGGAGGATTAATGCGCCTATCACGCATCAAACTGCCAAACATCAATAGCTTGTATGGGCGCATCTTTGCCATTTTTTGGTTCACTATGTTATTGGTGTTGATAGCTGTGCTATCACTGCCACATTTGGACCCTCGCAAAGCTCGCGACATTCCAGAAGAGCACTATAAACGTATGGTAGAAACGCGTGACGCAATCCAACAAAAATACAGTCAGCAAACTGATTTAGGTCGAATACTATTTCGTATCGAGGGTAACCGTCACGGTAAGCATGACCCTCGTCCGCGCGTATTTTTTTCTGACTACAGCGGTAATGTTCTTACGACAGAAAAACGCAGTAACTTCCAATTGCGTGCCATGCAAAACTTTGTCACCAGTATCGAAGATTACAACCAGCCAAAGCAGAAACTGTATGGTCGATACATGATTGCAGGTCCAATCCCAATTACTTTGGCTGGCTCCGATATCTTGATGTATGTGGGCTTCAAGTGGAATGAGCCACCACCACTACTCTTGCGTCTGTTTGATCACCCATTCCAGCTATTGCTCGCGGTCATGCTGGTTAGTACACCACTGCTGTTATGGCTTGCTTGGGCATTGAGTCAGCCAGCGCGTCGTCTTGAAGCCGCCGCTCAACGTGTCGCGAAAGGCGAATTTGTCACAGACCCAAATTTAGAAAAAGGCACAGCAGAGTTTCGTCAGGCTGGCAGCAGCTTCAACCAGATGGTCGAGGCGGTCAATCAGATGATTTCAGGACAGCAACGCCTGCTATCCGACATCTCTCACGAGTTACGCTCACCTTTAACTCGCCTACGTATGGCGAGCGCATTAGCGACGCGTAAGCAGGGTGAAAGCCCAGAACTGACTCGTATCGATACCGAAGCGCAGCGCCTGGAACAGATGATCAGCGAATTGCTTGAACTGTCTCGCATGCAGGCGAACAGCCATATGACTCGCGAAACGCAGCCACTGGAAAGTTTGTGGGAAGAGATCATTAAAGATGCGCAGTTTGAAGCTGAGCAAATGGGTAAGCACCTACACTATTCTGAACTGCCAAAACGAAGTATCTCCGGCAATCCTAAACTGCTGATGAGTGCGGTGGAAAACATCGTTCGTAACGCCATTTATTACGGGAAAGATGAGGTGCAAATCGACATCAAGGCCGATGATGATACTCTGCATATCACGGTTGATGACAATGGCGATGGCGTTCCAGAAGAAGAATTATCCGCGATTTTTCGCCCGTTTTATCGCGTTTCAACGGCCCGCGATCGCCACTCCGGCGGCACGGGTCTCGGCCTAACCATTACCGAAAGTGCCATCCGCCAGCACAGTGGAACGATCGTCGCCAGTCGAAGTCCGTTAGGCGGATTGCGCATGAGTATCACCTTACCTATCAATCGTTAACTTCAAGCCGATGAGCTAACAGTAAGCCACACCCTATTTCTAGAGTGAGAGATTCACTTTAGAAATTGGGTGGGAACGCCTTCGAATACCCTTACAAAGATCAAAGTTGATAATAATTATCGTTAGCATTAAAGTAAATTTTCCAATTAAGGAGGATTTACTATGTCACATACATTTCCCGCTCTGCCTTACCCGTACGATTCACTAGAGCCGTACATCGACGCGAAAACCATGGAAGTGCACTACAGCAAACATCACAAGACTTATTTCGATAAGTTCGTAAGTGCCGTTGAAGGGAGCGAGCTCGAAACTCAGTCGCTAGACGAGATCTTTGACAATATCTCTAAGCTCAGCCCTGCAGTGCGTAATAATGGCGGCGGCTACTACAACCACATCATTTATTGGAATTGCATGTCTCCAAACGGTGGCGGTGAGCCTCAAGGCGCACTTGCTCAGGCAATTAACGATAAATTTGGTAGCTTTGCGCAATTTAAAGAAGCGTTTGCCCAAGCCGCGATTAATACCTTTGGTTCTGGCTTTGCATGGCTGATCGTAAAAGATGGAGAGATTCACATTACGTCCACCAGCAATCAAGATAACCCTCTGATGGACGTAGTGGATGTACGCGGCGAGCCAATTCTCGCTCTTGACGTGTGGGAGCACGCGTATTACATCAGCTACCAAAACCGTCGCCCAGAATACATTGATGCATGGTGGAACGTCGTTAATTGGCGAGCGGTTGAAGAAAATTACGCTCACGCTCTATTATAAAGAGCATCGATACTTACGGTATTAGCGTCCGTGCTAATGACTGCTTTCATACCCAGGTCAATCTTGCTGAATCTCGCATATCTTGCTGACTTGGGTATATACTGCCCCTCTATTTGACCAACTCTATTTCAATACCATGTTTGATATCGCTTTATACGAACCAGAAATCGCGCCGAACACCGGCAACATCATTCGACTTTGTGCCAACTGCGGTGCAAACCTTCACTTAATTGAACCTCTGGGTTTCGATCTTGAAGAGAAGAAAGTCCGCCGCGCTGGTTTGGATTACCATGATTTAGCTCGCGTAACGCGTCATAAGAACTATCAAGCATTCTTAGAATATTTAGAGAAAGAGAAGCAAGGCAATTACCGATTGTTTGCCTGCACCACCAAAACCACAGGTCACCACGTTGATGCGCAATACCAAGCAGGCGACGTATTGATGTTTGGTCCAGAAACTCGTGGCTTGCCTGCTGAAATCATCGATAGCTTGCCAATGGAGCAGCGTATCCGCATTCCAATGATGCCAGATGCGCGTAGCCTAAACCTTTCGAACGCCGTTGCGATCATTGCTTTTGAAGCATGGCGTCAAATGGGGTTTGAAGGCGCGTTGTAAGCCCCACGAATTCCAAACACAAAAAAGGGCGCTCGTGCGCCCTTTTGTTTTCTTTACTCTCAGACTCAATCAGTTGAGCTTGTTGCGATCATCATCGTCTTTACGCTCGTATTCCCCTTCAAAGGTATTGCCATCGTCTGACTGGGAATTAAATGGGTCACGGCGGAACGGGTCTTGCTCAAATGGCCCTTGGTTAGAGAAACCACCTTGGAAGCCACCACCATGCATGGTTTTCACCACCATTTTACTCATCAAGTATTTGGCAATCGCGGCGCGTGGCGCAGGAAGCAACACCAGCATACCAAGAGCATCGGTCATAAAGCCCGGTGTTAACAGCAGCACGCCAGCCACCGCTAGCATTACGCCTTCAAAAATTTGCTGGGCTGGAATTTCACCTTGTTCCAGACGCCCCTGCACCGACATCAAAGTTTGGATGCCTTGGCTGCGCACCAACGATGCACCGACAAATGCCGTGATTAATACTAATGCGATAGTCGGCCACAAACCTAAAAAGCCGCCCACCTGAATAAATAAGCCGATTTCAATGATCGGGACAAAAATAAACGCCAATAATAAGATAGGAAACACACGCCCTCCTTTGTTTAATTCAGTGTAATGGTAAAAGCGGACTAAGCTCAAACGAATCGTTGTAAAAAAGCGTGTTCATACTGGTCTCTTCCTACGCAGAAAAAGTGGTAGTGGAGTGTTTCATTCAATTGCATACCGATTTTTTCGTGCTTTTAAAGTGCTAATTTCGAACTCTAAAAACCCATGTTTGTCGAGGAAAATCGAGTACCCATAAAGGGTTATTAATAACCCGTTCATACTTTGCAAATTATTGACTCATGAAAAACGAAAAAGGTGATCTAGTTACTATTTTTATGCGCTAGGTGCAGTATCATGTGCCACATAAGTCAGGACGGATTTTCCAGCCAAAAATTCTGATGAATGGATTCTAGATTGCAGAAATGGCTAATAAATAACTTTATTATCAGAATTATCATCTAAGGATCCTGCTATGGCTACCCTATCTGATGCTCCAAAAACAGCAAACCCAGCCACTCGTATTGAAGAAGATCTATTAGGTCAACGTCATGTCCCTGCAGATGCGTACTACGGTATTCATACGCTACGTGCGATCGAGAACTTCAACATCTCTAATATGACCATCTCTGACGTACCAGAATTTGTACGCGGTATGGTAATGACCAAAAAAGCAGCGGCGTTGGCAAACAAAGAACTTGGTGCGATTCCAAAAGACGTTGCAAACTACATCATCGAAGCGTGTGATTTGATCCTAGAAACTGGCAAGTGCATGGATCAGTTCCCATCAGACGTATTCCAAGGTGGTGCGGGCACTTCAGTGAACATGAACACGAACGAAGTGATCGCAAACGTTGCGCTTGAGCTAATGGGTAAAGAGAAAGGTCAATACGAATTTGTTAACCCAAATGACCACGTAAACAAGAGCCAATCAACCAACTGTGCGTACCCAACGGGTTTCCGTATCGCGGTTTACAACAGCGTACACAAACTAATGGAAGCAATTGAGTACCTAAAAGGCGCATTCGAACTTAAAGCAATTGAGTTTAAAGATGTACTGAAAATGGGTCGTACTCAGCTACAAGACGCGGTACCAATGACTGTAGGTCAAGAGTTCCACGCTTGGGCAGTAACACTAAACGAAGAGATTCGTGCTCTAGATTACACCTCTAAACTACTCCTAGAAATCAACCTAGGCGCAACCGCAATCGGTACAGGTCTAAATACACCGACTGGCTACCAAGCTCTTGCAGTAAAACACCTAGCGGAAGTAACAGGTCTTGACGTTGTTGCGGCAGAAGACCTTATCGAAGCGACTTCTGACTGTGGCGCATACGTAATGACGCACAGTGCACTAAAACGTCTAGCGGTGAAACTATCGAAGATCTGTAACGACCTTCGTCTACTTTCTTCTGGCCCTCGCGCAGGTCTAAATGAGTTGAACCTACCTGAAATGCAAGCAGGTTCTTCAATCATGCCAGCAAAAGTAAACCCAGTTATCCCAGAAGTAGTAAACCAAGTTTGCTTTAAAGTTCTAGGTAACGACAACACGGTTTCTTTCGCAGCAGAAGGCGGTCAGCTACAGCTAAACGTAATGGAACCAGTTATCGCACAAAGCATGTTTGAGTCTATCTCTCTACTACACAATGCGTGTGTGAACCTACGTGATAAATGTATCGACGGCATCACAGTCAATAAAGAGACTTGTGAAAACTACGTTTACAACTCAATCGGTATCGTCACTTACCTAAACCCATACATCGGCCACCACGAAGGTGACATCGTAGGTAAGATTTGTGCGGAAACCGGTAAGAGTGTTCGCGAAGTTGTGCTAGAGCGCGGTCTGCTAACCGCAGAAGAGCTTGATGAAATCTTGTCAGTAGAAAACTTCATGCATCCAACTTACAAAGCGAAACGCTACGAGTAATAACTAATTAGAAGGGGGCCACTCAGGCCCCTTTTTTAGGCTCTCATACGGTTAACCACATTTTTTATATGCTTTTATTGCCATTAGGCCACTGGGTTCTAATTCTCTGAGCATTTACTCCTGTTCCTGAGTGTTCAAAAAATCAGAATCAATAAAAAACTAAAGAGGTATCAATATGGTCATGGTCGAACTCTTCGTGGTTCTGCTCTTCATCTATTTGGGGGCTAGAATCGGCGGTATCGGCATTGGTTTTGCTGGTGGTGCTGGGGTCATTGCGTTGTCTTTGATCTTAGGTGTGCCAACAAGCCAAGCTTACATCCCAGTTGACGTAATTTTGATCATCATGTCTGTCATCACGGCTATCGCAGCAATGCAAGTGGCAGGTGGTTTAGACTGGATGGTGCAAGTTGCTGAAAACTTTTTGCGCAAGCACCCTGAGCGCATCACCTTTTATGCGCCTATCGTAACTTACCTAATGACGCTGATGGCGGGTACTGGCCACACGGCATTCTCTACTTTGCCAGTAATTGCAGAAGTCGCGAAAGGTCAAGGTGTGCGCCCTTCTCGTCCTCTGTCTATTGCGGTTGTCGCATCGCAAATCGCGATCACTGCCTCGCCAATCTCAGCGGCTGTTGTAGCGTTTGCGGCAATGCTGCACCCATTTGGCGTTGACTACCTAACACTACTAGCAATCTGTATCCCAACGACGTTCATCGCGTGCATGATCGGTGCGTTCGTGGCGAACTTCATGGGCTGTGAGCTAAAAGACGATGCTGAATACCAAGAGCGTCTAGAAAAAGGCTTAATCAAGCTAAATACAGAAGCAAAACGCGAAATCCTACCAACAGCGAAAAAAGCAACCTTCATCTTCCTAGGCGCAATCGCATTCGTAGTGTGTTATGCAGCAGCAATTTCTGGCTCTGTTGGCCTTATCGAGAACCCTGCTCTAGGTCGTAACGAAGCTATCATGACGGTAATGCTAGCAGCCGCGGCAGCTATCGTAATGAGCTGTAAAATCGACGCTGGCAAAATTCCAGCCGCAGCAACATTCCGCTCTGGTATGACAGCGTGTGTGTGTGTTCTTGGTGTGGCATGGTTAGGTTCTACGTTCGTTAACGCGCACGTTGACGGCATCAAAGAAGTCGCTGGAGCACTACTAGCAGACTACCCATGGATGCTAGCGCTTGTTCTATTCTTCGCGTCTATGCTGCTTTACTCGCAAGGTGCAACCACGGTTGCGCTGATGCCAGCAGCACTTGCTATCGGTGTGGCACCACTAACCGCCGTTGCATCTTTCGCAGCAGTAAGTGCGCTATTCGTACTGCCAACTTACCCAACGCTTCTAGCAGCGGTTGAGATGGACGACACGGGTTCAACGCGTATCGGTAAGTACGTATTCAACCACCCATTCTTTGTACCTGGTGTGGTAACCATTGCTTCTGCGGTAGCACTTGGCTTCGCATTCGGTGGTCTACTGATCTAGTAGAAACAGAGTCTTACTCGGGGAGCTTCGGCTCCCTTTTTTATTGCCTGTTGTCTTGATTTATGCTCAATAAATCTTCATTTTCATGAAACTTATTGACTCGCCTCCGGGTCTGATTGAGTTACACTAACGGCAATTATCTAAGATGAATTGACTCTTTTATGCGCGCATTACTTTCCGTTTTACTCTTAGGGCTCATTACCTTTTCCACTCCGTCTTTAGCTTTATTTGGCAAAGACCAGTTTACCAATAGCCAGAACAACAGTTTTGGTAGCAGCAGCGACAGCTTTGTTCCGGTCGATCAGGCATTTCCGTTTAATTTCTACCAGCAAGACGACAAATTGATGCTCGATTGGCAGGTACGCGATGGTTATTACCTGTATCAAGAGCGTTTATCTGTGTCTGGTGAGAACATCTCACTGGGCGAACTGCAAATGGAAAACGGCACGCCACATAAAGATGAATTCTTTGGTGATGTGCATATCTATACCACACCACTATTTGTCAATATCCCAATGAGTAATTGGCAAGAGGGCGCACGTGTCATTGTGCAATATCAAGGCTGTGCGAAAGCGGGCTTCTGCTACCCACCAGAAACGCGTGAGATTCCAATCAGCGCGTTTTCTTCATCCAATTCCGACACCGTAGCACCGACGACAGAAAAAGCACAGCCAGCAACAAAACCAACCACCACTTCAGTACCAGTCAGTGAGCAAGATAGCTTAGCCGCGAATCTAGCCGACAAGTGGTGGACGCCGTTGTTGTTTTTGGCACTTGGTGTGGGTCTAGCATTTACCCCTTGTGTGCTGCCGATGTACCCAATTTTGACCAGCATCGTGCTTGGCAGTGGCAAGCTGAGCCAACGTCGTGCGCTTGGTTTGTCATTTGTTTACGTACAAGGCATGGCGCTGACTTACACGCTGCTCGGCCTTGTAGTGGCGTCTGCGGGCATGCAGTTCCAAGCGGCGATGCAACACCCTTATGTGCTGATTGGTTTGAGTGTACTGTTCATCGCATTAGCTATGTCGATGTTTGGTCTGTACTCATTGCAGTTACCAAGCAGCGTGCAAACGTGGCTGAATAACTTAAGTAACAAGCAGCAAGGTGGTAGCAGTGCTGGCGTGTTTGCAATGGGGGCAATATCTGGCTTGGTTTGTTCTCCGTGTACTACCGCCCCACTCTCTGGTGCGCTGCTTTACGTCGCACAAAGTGGCGACTTACTCACTGGTGGGGTCGCCCTTTACGCGCTGGCGATGGGCATGGGGATTCCGTTGATCCTTGTGGCGGTATTTGGCAACAAGTTGCTACCAAAAGCTGGCGGTTGGATGGACCGCGTGAAAACGCTGTTCGGCTTTATTCTGCTTGCTGCGCCTATCTTCTTATTGGAACGCATCATGCCAGAAATGTGGTCAACAATTCTGTGGTCAACACTGGGCATCGCTGCCTTTGGTTGGCTGTATCATGTGAAAAACAGCTTGGAGTTTGGTGGCTGGAAACAAAGCGCCGTTGGCATCATCGCCGTATTGGGTTTGCTCGCGTCAGCACAGCCAGTATTAAATTACTGGTTTGGTAATAACGCAACGCAAGCTCAACAAACTTCCGTAAGCTTTACACGCATTGCCAATGTTGCAGAGTTGGAAGAACAACTAGCGCTAGCCAAAGCAGCTGGCAAACCTGTGATGCTCGACTTCTACGCCGATTGGTGTGTGGCGTGTAAAGAGTTTGAGAAGTACACCTTCCATGATCCAAGCGTCGAAGCCAAGCTAAAAGACTTTGTTCTTCTGCAAGCTGATGTAACCAAGAACCAAGTGCAAGATATTGAGTTACTCAAACACATGAACGTACTTGGCTTGCCAACCATCGAGTTCTGGGATGCGAATGGCGAACACGTTTCAAACGCGCGTTTAACCGGTTTTATGCAAGCCGAGCCTTTCTTAGAGCACATCCAACAATTCTGATCATCAGATATTCAAACGCCAGTGATGACCACTGGCGTTTTTTATTACCCAGATTTGAATGAGAAAATTGCGCTTATATGCAATTTTCCTAATAAAAGTCGATTTGGTTCAGACTTTTAGCGAATAAATATTGTCCACTCTCTCAAAGCTGGACAATAATAAATTTAACGAAATAGTCAAAAGTGTTTAACGTCATGGATTCGACCTACACCATCATCATTGCAGATGATCACCCACTCTTCCGTAATGCCTTGTTTCAATCTATCCACATGGCAATCAGTGGGGCAAATTTGCTGGAAGCGGACTCACTCGACGCACTGCTGGCTTTGTTAGAGCGAGAAGAAGAGCCAGATTTGGTGCTATTGGATCTCAAAATGCCAGGAGCAAATGGTATGTCTGGCTTGATTCACTTGCGAGCAGAACACCCAGACTTACCAATCGTCGTCGTCTCGGCTAGTGAAGAGCCAGCGATCGTGACACAAGTGAAAAGCCATGGTGCGTTTGGTTTTATTCCTAAATCGAGCGACATGCGCGAATTGGTGAATGCGCTCAATCAAGTGCTCAATGGCGACCCGTATTTTCCTGAAGGGCTGATCACCAATAACGCGGCATGTAATGACTTAGCGGAGAAGATTGCCGCGCTAACGCCACAGCAATATAAGGTGTTGGGGATGTTGTCAGATGGCTTACTGAACAAACAAATCGCCTACGAATTGAATGTTTCAGAAGCCACCATCAAAGCGCACATGACGGCGATTTTCCGCAAGCTCGGCGTAAAAAACCGCACACAAGCCGTCATCATGCTAACGGAGATGAACGACTAGACTCACTCCTCGTCAGCGAGCAGGCTTTGCTCGCTTGGCAAACGGATACCTACTTTGGTGACTTGTTGGTCAACGACATCGGCAATGATCCATTGCAAGCCTTGCCACTCGAATTGGTCCCCTAACACTGGTGTACTCCCCAATTGTTCTTCTACAAGGTTTCTTAAGCTTTTATCGAGTGATTCATCGCCCAAGTTCAGGCCATACATCATCGCAATATCGGCAAGGTTCACTTCAATATCTAGGAAGAAATCACCAAAGAATCGTGCCAATGACGCTTTCTCAGGCGCTTCACTGAATAGCAAGCTCAGAGCATCCAAATCCTTTTCTTGCGCCAACACACACAAGGTATCGTCTTCTTCGAGGCGCGTGCTGCCTGACGGATGCAATAACGCCTTATTGCGAAATACTGCGGCGATGCGCGTTCCATCCGGCATCGAAAGACTACGCAATGGTTCACCAATACACCATTTATCCGCTTTAAGTTTATAGATAAACAGCTCCCACTCACTGGTCGGGTAAATCTCCACACCAGTGCGTGAAATTGGCTCAGGTTTAGAAGGCAGCTCTACCTTCGCCAGAGACATCGCTTTAGTCAATGTGCCACCTTGCACAATCAAAGAGACCATTACCACGAAAAACGCCAAATTGAAGTACAACTGCGCATCTGGCAATCCTGCCATCATTGGAAATACCGCCAGAATGATTGGGACAGCACCGCGCAAGCCCACCCAAGAAACAAACCACTTTTCACGTGGTGTGAAACTCTTGAATGGCAGTAAACCGATCCAAACCGAGATTGGACGGGCAAATAAAATCATCCCAAAGGCCAACGCCAAACCAGGCAACGCAATAGAAAGCAAGTTGGAAGGCGTAACCAATAAACCAAGCACGAGGAACATACCGATTTGAGCTAGCCACGTCATGCCATCTAGAACATGAAGAATGGAATGGCGGCTACGTGTTGGACGATTACCTAACAGTAAACCAACCAGATAAATTGACAGAATACCGCTGCCACCTAATGCATTAGATAAAGCGAAAATCAGCAAGCCACCACTGACGGTTAAAATCGAATATAAGCCATCCGGCAGTTGATTACGATTGATGACCTTCCACAAAATCCAGCCACCAGCAAAACCGAGTAAAGCACCAATACCAAACTGCTTAAGAAAACTGAGCGCCAAAAAGCCCACACTCAAATCTGCATCTGGGTTCGCTAAAATAGCAATCAGAGTAACAGTCAGAAACACCGCCATAGGGTCATTGGTGCCGGATTCAATTTCCAGCGTTGAGCCAACACGTTCGTTAAGACTACGACCTTTGAGTAGAGAAAAAACCGCGGCAGCATCTGTGGAGCCGACAATCGCACCAACTAATATACCTTGCAGCAAGTCTAAGTCGAATAACCACGTTGCCATCAGCCCGGTCAAAATAGTGGTGATCGCAACCCCAAACGTTGCCAAGGACACTGAAGGCCATAACGCCACCCTAAAGCTGGCAACCCGTGTTCTCATACCACCATCGAGCAAAATGATGGCTAATGCGAGGTTACTGACCAAGTAAGCGATCGAAAAATTATCAAATAAAATACCGCCTAAACCGTCTTCCCCCGCCAGCATTCCAACGGCTAAAAATACCAAAAGAATTGGGATTCCCAACTTAGAGGAAACTGGGCTTAAAAGAACGCTAAGTGCGATTAACAACGCACCTATAAGAAAAAAACTATTAATGGTGTCTGCGTCCATTCTCACCCTCCCTTAATGAAAAACGATATGCTTGTGATGAGCTAAGGCGACTTCGTTAATAAGTTAATGCCTTAATCTGCCTCCTCCTTAAACCGTCCCAAAGCGCGAGGTTGTACGAGAATGACTCAGTTATATTACTTTATTGTGCGCTAAAACGGTGATTTGGTACGAAAACTTTATGTAAATAAATTACTTGTGAATTTTTCACGCCAATTTTTTCGCTGATTGATAAAAAGAAGAACGCAGAATGTTTCTGTTAAGGATCGCTAAAATCAATGAAGAAAAAATTAATCACGTCTCTTATTCGTGCTTTTTATCATTTTTCTCCTTAGACCTTTGGCTAATTTAACAGCTTTTTAACATTAACAAATAACCCTAACTCTTCTCTAAGCGCCCATATCACGGGAGTTTTTTATTTTTTATACCCCGACTAAAGTTGAAAAGAGTTCTTGCCAACACCTTGCTAATGTACATGTTGAAACATTTTTTTAACAACAATACCAATCGTAAGGAGACGGCAATGGCATTTGAAAGCGAAGAAAGAGCCAAAGCCTATTGGGACAAAAACGTGAAGCTCATGATTGGCCTTATGGTCATCTGGTTCGTAGTGTCTTTCGGCTGCGGCATTTTATTTGTCGACGTACTTAATCAATTTCAATTAGGTGGATACAAACTTGGTTTCTGGTTTGCTCAGCAAGGCTCCATCTACACCTTCCTAGGTATTATTTTCTATTACGCATGGAAGATGCGCCAAATCGACCGTGAATTCGGCGTAGATGAGTAAGGAGTAACTCAGATGGATTTGAAAACTATTACCTACCTGGTTGTTGGTGCAACCTTCGTCCTCTACATCGGTATTGCGATCTGGGCGCGTGCGGGGTCAACCAAAGAGTTCTATGTCGCAGGTGGCGGGGTCAACCCAATCGCTAACGGTATGGCAACCGCTGCTGACTGGATGTCGGCGGCATCGTTCATCTCAATGGCGGGTCTGATTGCCTTTATGGGTTACGGCGGCTCCGTATTCCTAATGGGTTGGACTGGCGGTTACGTACTGCTTGCGCTACTACTCGCTCCTTATCTACGTAAGTTTGGTAAGTTTACGGTGCCAGAGTTTGTTGGTGAACGCTTCTACTCGAACACAGCACGTATCGTGGCGGTTATCTGTCTAATCATCGCATCGGTCACTTATGTTATCGGCCAGATGAAAGGCGTTGGCGTTGCCTTCGGTCGCTTCCTAGAAGTTGATTACTCAACAGGCCTACTGATTGGTATGTGTATCGTATTCATGTACGCCGTACTTGGCGGTATGAAAGGCATCACTTACACGCAGATTGCTCAATATTGCGTACTCATTCTTGCTTACACTATCCCTGCAATCTTTATCTCTCTGCAACTTACAGGTAACCCGCTACCTCAGATTGGCCTCGGGAGTACCATTCAAGGCACCGATGTTTATCTTCTCGATAGGCTCGACCAAGTGGTGACCGAACTCGGCTTTAGTGAATACACTACGCAGGTTCGCGGTAGCACACTAAACATGTTCGTTTACACCATGTCATTGATGATCGGTACTGCGGGTCTACCACACGTTATCATCCGTTTCTTTACGGTACCTAAGGTACGTGATGCGCGTACTTCTGCAGGCTGGGCACTTGTGTTCATCGCTATTCTATACACAACAGCGCCAGCAGTTTCAGCAATGGCTCGTCTAAACCTAATGGATACCGTTAACCCAGCTCCGGGCCAACACCTTGCGTATGATGAGCGCCCTGATTGGTTCAAAAACTGGGAAACAACAGGTCTATTAGGCTTTGATGATAAGAATGGCGATGGCCTGATCGAGTACACCTCAAACCCTGACACCAATGAGTTGCGAGTTGACCGTGACATCATGGTACTAGCAAACCCAGAAATCGCTAAGCTACCAAACTGGGTCATTGCACTCGTAGCCGCTGGTGGCCTCGCTGCAGCGCTATCCACAGCAGCGGGTCTGTTGCTTGCTATTTCGTCGGCGATTTCCCATGACTTAATTAAAGGGGTTATAAATCCGAACATATCCGAGAAGAAGGAGCTGCTTGCCAGCCGAATCTCGATGGCGGTGGCAATCGCAGCCGCAGGCTATCTCGGATTGAATCCTCCAGGCTTTGCAGCTGGTACGGTGGCGCTCGCCTTTGGTCTTGCTGCGTCATCCATCTTCCCTGCGTTGATGATGGGTATCTTCAGCAAAGGCATCAATAAAGAAGGCGCAATCGCCGGTATGATTGCCGGTATCAGTATCACGCTGTTCTACGTATTCCAGCACAAAGGCATCCTATTCGTTGCTGACTGGAAATATCTAGAAAGCTGGGGAACCAACTGGTTCCTAGGTATTGAGCCAAACGCGTTTGGTGCTATCGGCGCACTATTTAACTTCATCGTGGCATTCGCGGTATCGAAAGTTACGGCGGAAACACCTCAAGAAGTTAAAGATCTTGTTGAACACGTTCGTGTCCCTGTTGGTGCAGGCGATGCCGTGGACCACTAAAATATAACGCAAGCCACAAAAGCCCCACTTGGGGCTTTTTTATTCACCTAACTTATTCTAATAATTAGATTCCCTGAGCCGTAGCAAGGAAGCACACGAATGGCATTGGTTATATGTTCGGGGAACGCAGAAACCATTGTTTAGAACAAGGCAAAGATTGCAGCAAGCTAGTTGCTCTACCTTCAAAATCATTAACAAAGTTATTAGTGATTTTAGCCAGTTAAAATGAACAGATAATTGATGGAATTAGTATTTTATGTTCAAAAACAAGCACTTTATTCTCGCTCTGCTGATTGCGCCGATTCTTTCTTTGATCGCCTACTTCGGCACCGATATGGCACTCAGCGAGAAACCCCACGCGGCACAAGAAGGGGAAACTTACAAACTCGCGAGTAAGTCTAACTGTCGTTACACCAGTGGACTGTGTGACATGGAAAATGGCGACTTTAAAGTGAAGTTTCGCTCAGAACAGCTCACGAAAAATGGCTTAGAATTGTCACTCAATGCCGCTTATCCACTCGAAGGGGTCAAAGTTTCGATCGTTAATGACGAAGATAAAAATGCTCAGCCGGTTGATATGAAGCCCGCCGATCAGGCTGGAAAAAGTTGGTACATTACCTTACCAAGACCAGCATCCGCAGAAAGTTGGTTAAGAGTCGTCATTCAATCTGGAGGCACACTTTATTACGGCGAAACACAAACCGCGTTTGTGAAGTACGAAACCTTATTTACAGAGTAATGGCCACAGATAAAGACACCGATATCCAAAACGTCGATACCTCATTGTCACCTCAGGACTAAATAATTCCCTCTCTGCCGACGCTTTTACGTCGGCTTTTGTTTCCGTAAGTCTTTCTTCAACAACCTCTTACTCTAAAAAGAGTTGCCAACCCACCACTTAATTGATAATAATTATCATTACATTGAACGAGAGGTGGTTATGGACAACAAACGGGACATCTTCAACGCATTTTTTAAAGCACAAGATAGATTCCTTCTCGCCGCACCACACGGCTTTGAGCCAGACGTAATTCATGACTATATTCATTGGGGAATGGTGTTGTCTTCCTGCTATGAACACGGTGCCGATGAAGAAAATCTATTGTTGTGTGAGCTGTTTTTGCGTCAGGTTTATTTCCATCTACTAGACGCAATTCAAGACTCCACTCGCAGTCGCATCTTCCGTCGTGTCTGTCTCGATTCTATCCATACGCCATTATTCTGTCTCAAACGCTATTACTATCAGTTTGAACAAGGCGACGTGAAATTTCTCGCATTACAACAACAATTACGCCTGATTCAAATCTCACTCGATTAACCAAAAGGATCCCTACCATGAGCACCGAATTCCGCATAGAAACTGACAGTATGGGCGAAGTGAAAGTCCCAGCAGATGCACTCTACCAAGCCCAAACTCAGCGCGCCGTCGATAACTTCTCATTCAGTCAACATAAGATGCCATCTGGCTTCATCCAAGCGTTGGCACACATCAAGCAGACTGCGGCACTCACCAACGCACAATTGGGGCTGCTTGAAGGTGATATCGCTAATGCGATTGCTGACGCAGCTCAGGCGATTATCGAGGGCAATCATATTGAGCAGTTCCCAATTGACGTATTTCAAACCGGATCAGGCACCAGCTCAAATATGAATGCGAATGAAGTGATTGCAACACTGGCCTCCCAGCATCTAGGCGGTACCGTCAGTCCTAATGATCACGTCAACATGGGACAAAGCAGTAACGATGTGGTGCCAACCGCAATTCAAGTTAGCGCAGCATTAGCCATTGAAAAACAGCTCTTTCCGGCCTTGTCACACCTCAGCCAAGCACTAGAGTCTAAGCAGCAAGCACTGAAAGATGTTGTAAAAACCGGGCGCACTCACTTAATGGACGCGATGCCTATTACCTTTGCTCAAGAGCTTGGCGGTTGGCAGTTCCAAATCGAGCACGCAAAACAAGCGATTGAGCAAGCACTGCCAGCGGTAAAAGCCTTAGCCCAAGGTGGTACGGCGGTTGGCACAGGGATCAATGCCGATCCACGCTTTGCGGACTTATTCGCCAGCAACCTGACACAATCGACTCGTATTCAGTTCACAGCCAGTGATAATTTCTTTTTCAATTTAAGCAGCCAAGATGCGATCGTCGCTCTATCGGGACAGCTCAAAACAGCAGCAGTTGCGATCATGAAGATCGCAAACGATCTTCGCTGGATGAATTCAGGCCCATTGGCTGGCTTAGGTGAGATTGAATTACAAGGCTTGCAACCGGGCTCTTCCATCATGCCTGGCAAAGTAAACCCTGTGATCCCAGAAGCCGCAGCTATGGCCTCAGCGCAAGTCATTGGTAATGACACCACGATTACCGTCGCGGGCCAAGCAGGCAACTTCCAACTAAACGTCATGCTACCTGTCATTGCTCATAACGTATTGGAGAGCATCGATTTACTCGCTAACAGCGCAACGGCTTTAGCTGATAAAGCCATTGCAACATTCGAAGTTCGTCAAGACAACTTGGATGTAGCGCTCGCCAAAAACCCAATTTTGGTCACGGCCCTCAACCCGGTCATTGGCTACCTAAAAGCGGCAGAAGTCGCGAAGAAAGCCTATAAGCAGGGGCGTGCGATTATTGATGTCGCAGAAGAAGAAACCGATTTAGATAGAGCCACGCTAGAACGATTGCTTAATCCCGCAAAACTCACCCAAGGTGGCGTCGCGGAATAAGCGGCAAACTCAGCCTACAAACCAAAATAAGATTACAAACACAGAGACCTCCATTCGGAGGTCTCTTTTATAGCAACGCTAAAACACTCTAAATCTATGCGACGCGGTTGAGCACCGAACGCAATTTAAGCGGCTTAACTGGCTTCGCAATAAAGCTGAACCCATTTGCCTTGATGCCATCAAGCATATCATCGGTACGATCCGCGCTGATGATGACACCTTCAAAGCAGTTACCTAGTCTCAAGCGACATTGCTGTAGCACTTCCAAGCCAGTACGACCATCATCAAGTCGGTAATCGGAAAAAATCACGTCCGGAATCCAACCATCCTCGAGAGCTTGTAGACTTTCGACCAAATCGGTCGCCACTCGCGTATCGCAGCCCCATCGAGACAGTAAGTTTTCCATACCGACTAAAATATCGGGCTCATTATCCACACATAGAATTCTTAGATGACCAAGTTCAGACTGGTTACTTGTCGTGACTTGAACTGGGTGCGGCTGCACATGATCGGCTTTATCAAGCGTGATAGAAAAGACACTGCCTTTCCCAACCCAAGAACGCATCGAAATTTCATGCCCGAGCACTTGAGCAATTCCCTTGGAAATCGCCAAACCAAGCCCGAGACCTTGGTCGGAACGAACTTGAGTTCCGCGATTAAACTCTTCAAAGATCTCTTGCTGCTTCTCTTCTTCAATACCTACACCGTTGTCCCACACATCAATACGCACTCGCCCTTTTACCCGGCGAACACCGAGCGCCACTTTGCCATTCGGGTTATAACGAAACGCATTAGTCAGGAAGTTTTGCACCACGCGGCGCAGCAGCTTGGGATCCGATTTCACCATGAGTGAGGATGGAATCATGGTGAATGCTATGCCTTGTTGCTTGGCTAATGCGCTGAACTCCGCATTCAAATTCGACAACACATCGTTTAACGCAAAACCGTGCACATTGACTTCCAGCTTGCCCGACTCCAAGCGCGAAATATCCAGCAAATCTCCTATCAGGTCTTCGGCCGCCTCTAAAGCACTCTCAATGTGTGCCGACAGCTTTTTAGCTTCGCTGTCTTTGGCTACTTCCGACAATGAAGAAGCGAACAGGCGCGCAGCGTTGAGTGGCTGCATCAAGTCATGGCTTACTGCCGCCAAGAACCGTGATTTGGACTTCGATTCCAAATCGGAGCGTTGCGTCGCTGCCACCAGCTGCTTGTTAAGTTGTTCTAATTCCCGAGTCCGCAGACGCACCCTTTCTTCCAATGTCTCGTTGGCGTCTTTCAGCGCTTGCTCTGCATCACGGAATACGGTGATGTCGGTAAAGCTCATCACAAAGCCACCACCTGGCATTGGGTTACCTTGTACCTCAATCACGCGACCATCAGGACGAACCCGAGAAGAGGTGTGCCGAGTCCCTTGCTCAAGGTGATAAACGCGACGACGGACGTGGTCATCAGGATCGCCTGGTCCACATAAACCTTGCTCTGCATTGTGCCGAATCACATCCGCAATCGGTCGCCCAACTTGGATCAAGCCTGGCGGAAATTCAAAGAGTTCTAAGTAGCGTTGGTTCCAAGCCACCAAGCGTAATTGCTTATCGACCACCGCAATACCTTGGCCGATATGTTCAATCGCCCCCTGAAGTAGGCCTCGGCTAAAATCGTACAGTTCAGAGGCTTCATCGACGATAGTCGCCACCTCTTCAAGCTGCATGTTTCTTCCTTGCAGGGCAGAAGTAAGTACTAACTTAGCAGAAGAAGCACCGAATACCCCGGCTAATACACGTTCGGTATGTCGAATCAGAGAAGATGGCGCTTGCTGATTCGGCATTAGCTCTTCTCGTTGCTGGCTCCAATACGCTTGAAAAGCCGCTTTTACTCGCGTTCGCCCAACAAACCTAGACGCTAGCATTTCTAGTTCAGCAACCGTAACACGACTCTGGTATAGGCTCATGTTTTCGCTTTCAGGCAGTGGCGTACCAACGAATGACGCCGATTGTAAGCGCTCACTTAGGCTTGGTCGTGTAGTCATAGAAACCACGACAAAACACACTGCATTGGCGACCACGCTGAGGATCATCCCCCAATCTGAAATCGCAATGTCAAAGCCAGCCAATACCTCTGGTGGGGTGATCAACCAAATCAAAAAGTTGTTACTGGCATTCCCGGCAAGCATGTCCGTTTGGCTCATTAACGTAATCAGCCAAATGGTAAAGCCTACCGCCAAGCCAACATACACACCTTTCTTATTCCCTTGACGCCAGTACATACCGCCCACCAGCGCGGGCGCGAATTGCGTGATCGCCGCAAATGAGAGAAAGCCGATTGCTGAAAGTGAGTGAATGGTATCTAACGCTTGATAAAAACCCCAAGCGCCAATTAGTAGGACTAAAATCAGACCACGGCGGATCCGCAGTAATAATTCAGAGAAGTGATGATGGTTACGCTGCGTCAATCGCATGCGACGCAACAGTAGTGGCATAACCAAGTCGTTCGATACCATGATCGCTAAGGCAATCGTCGACACGATAACCATGCCACTGGCCGCCGAAGTGCCACCTAAAAATGCAAGCAAAGCGATTTCACTCGCCCCTACCGACATCGGCACACTGATCACATAAGTATCAGGCGAAGCACCACTCAACAACCCTTGCCCTACCCACGCAATAGGTAAAACAAAAATCCCCATCAAGATCAGATAAATGGGAAACAACCAACGAGCAACATGCAAATCTTGCGCGCGTTCATTTTCCACTACCATCGTATGGAATTGTCGTGGAAGACAAACAATCGCCAGCATCGTGAGTACGGTATGAATCAATATCGTCGGGATATTCGGTGACTGATACGTCTGTGTGGCAACATCAACTAAGCTCAAATTCTCGGTGTTTATCGCCAACCAAACAATGAAGACACCGACTACTAAAAACGCCAACAGTTTGATAATCGATTCGAAGGCAATCGCCATCATCATCCCACGATGGTGTTCCGTGTTATCAATGTGCCGGGTGCCAAATAGCATGGTAAAAATTGCCAGTGCGACCACGACAAACCACGATACGCTATCGTTTTGATAACCAAAATCGGTAGCCAGTTCTGGGGCAATGATTTCTAGCCCCATGGTGATACCACGCAACTGCAAAGCGATGTACGGCAAAATTCCCGCAACCGCAATGAGTGTAACGACTACGGCCAAACCTTGAGATTTGCCGTAACGAGCCCCGATAAAATCAGCAATCGACGTGATGTGTTCCCGTTTAGCAATCAAAATAAGCCGAGCTAAAACGCGCCATCCGATGGTAAACACTAAAATGGGGGCAATATAGATGGGCAAGAAAGACCAAGGGTTACTGCTGGCCTGCCCGACCGTGCCGTAGAAGGTCCACGATGTACAGTACACCGCAATGGAAAGGCTATAAATCCACGGCCGCCAGCGTGCTAACCACCTTTTCTGAATGTCGCCGTACCACGCGATGATAAATAAGGCTCCCAAATACGCCAAAGAAACGGGAACCACCAGCCATCCTTGCATCCGATATCCTTTCTTGCCTTTCTTGCCGTTTTAAAGCAAGAGAATAAAAAAACCTCTCCATTAGGGAGAGGTTTCATTTAACACTGCTTTCACAACGGAGACAAAGCTTAGTTTTTAACCTTTGTCACAGAAGTCTAATTCTGTGTTTCCAGTGACTTGTCTGATACATCGACCACATGATGTGGCTCTTGTGGTTCGAGCTTGATGAACAATGCCAATAAACCCATCGCGGCCATGCCCCAGAACACAAGTGGTCCCCAGTGCTCATAACCCCAACCGCTCAACACGGTCATCAGTGCGATGAATGCGCCTAGCGGAATCGCGTTATACAATGCTTGCAGCGCCACTATCTTATTCTCTTCCGAGTTTTGGATATATTGAATCGCAGCAATGTGTGCCGTTGCGAATGTCACGCCATGCAATAATTGAACAATCACCAAAGCAACAATCGACGTTGTCGATGCCGTAATGCCCCAACGCATCATCACACCAACGGCAGCAACAACAAATAACGCACGCATTGACCAACCGACAAATAAACGCTTGCTCAGCGCAAACACTGCCACTTCGGCTGCAACACCCAAGCTCCACAGATAGCCAATCACATCTTCCGAATGACCTGCGGCTTTCCAGTGAATAGCGCTAAAACCGTAGTAAGCCGCATGACTGCCCTGAATTAATGACACCAACACTAAGAATTTAAGTATCGGCTTGTCTGTCAAAAGAGCACTCAGTTTTGGACGCTCCGCGCTTTGCCCATCAAGCGTAACGGGCATCGGGTTAGTCATACGCATTGAAAATAGCAACGAAACTAATACCCCGGCCATCGCCGTGTACAAGATCATATCAGAGCCAAATTCAGCCACCAGATAACCCACGGCCGTCGAACCCGCGATAAAGGCGATCGAGCCCCATAAGCGCGTACGGCCGTAGTCGAGCATTTTCAGACGAGCGTAGTAGTTTGCCATCGCATCCGATAATGGAACAATCGGTCCACAACAGAGGTTAAATAGCACCGTCGCTAACGCCATTAACCAAAAACTGCCACCTGTAAAAAAGTGAAATCCAACAAAAAGGAGGGCAGCGAAACTCAACCAACGTAAAGCAGGCATAAGGTGTTCAACTTTGTGCACTCGTGGGGTGATCACGATATTGGCGACACAACGTGTCGCAAGACCTAACCCAACTAGCAAACCGATGTCGGTCGAAGAGACACCTTGCTCCTTAAACCAAAGTGACCAAAATGGCAGATATACGCCATACGCAAAGAAGAATCCGAGAAAGTACTGGGAAATCCAGCCATACGGAGAAGGTTTCAACATTACTAATATCCTAAAACGGGAACATCAACGTTCGAACCGGGAATTATGGATCGCTATGCGTATTATAAAAAGGGAAGAATAGGCAACTTATCGTTTCCTCGATGGAATACTAACTTTGCGACATTGGCCATCTTAAAGCGAAATCATCGTGATTTAGACCAAAGTCGTCTGGCTTCCGGTAGGAAATTTGTCAGACTTAGAGAGTGTTCCTTCCATCATTGGGTGTTCTCATGCCTGACAAATTTAACATGCAATCTCCACCGTTCGACCGCTTAACCGAAGCACAACAGACACGACTGCGCTCGTCTCTGGACGTTGCCTACTATCGAGCTCGAGATGTAATTTTATCTTGCGGACAGAAAAACCCTCACTTGCATATTCTGATCAAAGGCGCGGTAGAAGAGCGCTCCCAAGATCAGCAGGAAGTGTTCGCGCATTATGCCAACGACGATATGTTTGATGTGCGCTCATTACTTGAAGACAACGTACGTCATCAATACATCGCACTTGAAGACACGCTCTCCTATCTGCTACCGAAAGACGTCTTTCTGGCGCTTTACAACGAGAATGGTCAGTTTGCGGCCTATTTCGATAACAATTTATCAAAGCGACAAGAACTCATCGAAGCCGCTCACCAACAACAAAACTTGGCAGAGTTTATCCTCACCAAAGTTGACCGCAGCATTTATCACCCACCGATGATCCTTGAGCCAAATACGCCGATTAACGAGGTGACGCACACCCTAAAAGCAAATGGGATCGATGCAGCACTTGTCAAACTCAATGATGACGATCCGCGATTAGAAAAATGGCCTTCGGCTCATCCATACGCCATCGTGACGCGCACCAACATGCTGCACTCCGTGATGTTAGATGGCTGCGCACTCAATACCCCTGTTGGTGATATCGCCACCTTTCCTGTCTATCACGTTGATGATGGTGATTTTTTATTCAATGCCATGATCACCATGACCCGAAATCGAATGAAACGTCTCATGGTATGTGATGGCAACCAAGCCGTCGGCATGCTGGATATGACCCAAATTCTCAGCGCGTTCTCCACCCACTCTCACGTGTTAACGCTCAGTATTGCCAGAGCAAGCAGTGTGGAAGAGCTCGCATTGGCCTCAAACCGCCAGCGTCAATTGGTCGAGAGTTTATTGAGAAACGGCATCCGCACTCGCTTTATCATGGAGCTGATTTCCGCCGTGAACGAGCAAATTATCGAAAAAGCGTTCGAGTTAGTGGTTCCACCAGCCTTGCACGATCATTGCTGCTTAATCGTACTCGGCTCAGAAGGTCGAGGAGAACAAATTCTCAAAACAGACCAAGACAATGCTCTAATTATTCAAGATGGTTTGGAATGGCCTCATTGCGAACAAGTGATGCAATCCTTCACGCACACTCTACAACAGCTCGGCTACCCACTCTGCCCGGGTAAAGTCATGGTCAACAACCCGAAATGGGTCAAAACGCAGCAAGAGTGGATAAACACCTTAGACCGCTGGATAGCCAAAGCCGAACCACAACAAATCATGGACTTAGCCATTTTCAGTGACGCCCATGCTGTTGCGGGGAATCGCGAGCTGCTGGCTCCAATCGCGGCCCACCTTCGCGACACAATGAAAGATCGCATGTTGATACTGTCTGATTTTACTCGCCCTGCCTTGCAGTTTTCTGTGCCCCTAACTCTGTTTGGCAACGTAAAAAGTGCTAAGGATGGATTAGATATTAAACGCGGCGGCATTTTCCCAATTGTGCACGGCATTCGCACCTTGTCTTTGGAATATGCCATTGAGGAGAAGAACACGTTTGAGCGCATTGAAGCACTTCGAAAAAAACGCATCTTAGAGCCTGAAACGGCAGATAACCTCAACGAAGCACTGAAATTGTTCTTTAAGGTTCGCCTTAATCAACAACTCAAAAAGCAAGAAGCATTGAATAACATTGATATTAAACAACTGGATAGAACCGAGCGTGACTTACTTCGCCACAGCTTACATGTAGTGAAAAAATTTAAGCAATTTTTAGGCTTCCACTATCAAATTCGTGATTAACCATGATTTTCATAAATCATACAGAGGCGTAGGCAATGAACTGGTTACAACGCAAATACTGGCACTACAAACTGAAAGGCTCTCCTTATCAGTCGCTTTTTTGCACGCCCGATAAAACGGAATACGTCTCTCTCGACTGCGAAACCACCAGCCTTGATCCAAATCGTGCCGAGTTGGTGACCATTGCGGCCACGAAGATCATCGACAACCGCATCATCACTAGTCAGCCATTTGAAGTCCGCTTACGCGCGCCGCAATCGCTCGATTCTGGCTCAGTCAAAATTCATCGAATTCGCCACCAAGACTTAGTCGACGGGATTAGCGAAAAAGAGGCGCTGCTCGAGCTGCTCGACTTCATCGGCAACCGACCACTTGTCGGTTATCACATTCGTTACGATAAAAAGATTTTAGACCTTGCTTGTCTGAGGCAACTTGGCTTCCCACTTCCTAACCCGCTCATCGAGGTCAGTCAGATTTATCACGACAAGCTGGAAAGACATTTGCCGAATGCCTATTTCGACTTAAGTCTGGATGCCATTTGTAAACACCTCGAACTTCCTATCCAAGATAAACACGACGCTTTACAAGATGCGATTTCTGCCGCTTTGGTCTTTGTTCGCTTAACGAAAGGCGATTTGCCCAACCTAACCGCGCCGTATACATAAAAATCAGTTGACCTAGCTCCCAGAAATACTTTTGTTTCAGCGATTTCACGGCGCTTCCCTCACTCTCATCCTAAAGTCTAATTGTGGAAATACGCGCAGTGACTGACAGTTATAAGCACAACGTCGTCATTACCACGACCAAGTTATTTAGAACCAAAAAACAGCCCTACAAAAACATATTCAAAATCTTATCTAGATTGGTGTAAGGCCGAGAAATAAGGCACAAGGAGAGAAGCCATGAGCGAAGCCCACGTTTATCCGGTAAAAGAAAATATTAAAACACATACACACGCGGATAATGATACTTACTTAGCCATGTATCAGCAGTCGGTAACCGATCCAGAGGGCTTCTGGAACGAACACGGCAAAATCGTTGATTGGATCAAACCTTTCACCAAAGTAAAAAGCACCTCTTTCGATACTGGTCATGTCGACATTCGTTGGTTTGAAGACGGCACACTGAACGTCTCGGCTAACTGTATTGACCGTCATCTCGCAGAACACGGGGATGACGTCGCAATCATCTGGGAAGGCGATGATCCAGCCGACGACAAAACACTCACTTTCAACGAACTGCACAAAGAAGTATGTAAGTTCTCCAACGCATTGAAAGAGCAAGGCGTACGTAAAGGCGACGTGGTGTGTTTATACATGCCAATGGTGCCAGAAGCCGCAGTGGCTATGCTCGCTTGTACCCGCATCGGTGCGGTTCATACCGTTGTATTTGGCGGTTTCTCACCAGAAGCTCTCTCTGGCCGTATCATCGACTCTGACGCTAAAGTCGTGATCACCGCTGATGAAGGCGTGCGCGGCGGGCGTGCCGTTCCACTGAAAAAGAACGTGGACGAAGCACTAACTAACCCAGACGTAAAAACCATCAATAAAGTGTTGGTGCTTAAACGTACAGGTGGTGATGTCGAATGGCATGAACACCGTGATGTTTGGTGGCACGAAGCAACAGCTAACGTTTCTGACGTTTGCCCACCAGAAGAAATGAAAGCCGAAGATCCGCTCTTCATCCTTTACACTTCAGGTTCAACAGGCAAACCTAAAGGTGTACTACACACGACTGGTGGTTACCTCGTCTACGCGGCGATGACCTTTAAATATGTGTTCGATTACCAACCAGGTGAAACCTTCTGGTGTACCGCGGATGTGGGTTGGATTACCGGTCACACTTACCTAATCTACGGTCCACTTGCAAATGGGGCGAAGACCATCTTATTCGAAGGTGTACCAAACTACCCAAGCACAAGCCGAATGAGTGAAGTGGTTGATAAACACCAAGTCAACATTCTATACACCGCCCCAACCGCGATTCGTGCGCTAATGGCAAAAGGTGATGAAGCGGTTGCAGGCACATCTCGTTCAAGCCTGCGCATCATGGGCTCAGTAGGCGAACCAATCAACCCAGAAGCGTGGGAGTGGTACTACAAAACGATTGGTAACGAGAACTCACCTATCGTCGATACTTGGTGGCAAACGGAAACTGGCGGCATCTTGATTGCGCCACTACCGGGGGCAACCGATCTAAAACCAGGCTCTGCGACTCGCCCATTCTTCGGCGTCCAGCCTGCTCTTGTCGATAATATGGGCAACATTCTTGAAGATACCGTTGCTGAAGGTAACTTGGTTATCCTTGATTCTTGGCCAGGCCAGATGCGCACGGTTTACGGCGACCATGAGCGCTTTGAACAGACCTACTTCTCAACCTTTAAGGGGATGTACTTCACCAGTGATGGTGCGCGTCGTGACGAAGACGGCTACTACTGGATCACTGGCCGTGTTGATGACGTACTAAACGTGTCGGGTCACCGTATGGGTACCGCTGAAATTGAATCAGCGCTAGTGGCGCACCACAAGATTGCAGAAGCAGCGATTGTTGGTATTCCACATGACATCAAAGGCCAAGCTATCTACGCTTACATTACATTGAACGATGGTGAATTCCCGTCAGCTGAGCTGCACAAAGAAGTTAAAGATTGGGTGCGTAAAGAGATTGGTCCAATCGCGACACCAGATGTACTGCACTGGACGGATTCCTTACCGAAGACTCGCTCTGGTAAGATAATGCGTCGAATCCTGCGTAAGATTGCAACGGGCGATACAAGCAACCTCGGAGACACGTCAACGCTTGCCGATCCAAGCGTGGTAGACAAACTTATCGCAGAGAAAGCAGAATTGGCATAAATTCAACCAACTGTTTTAAAAGCACTTTAAAAACCGCCATCACTCATGGCGGTTTTTTGCTTTTGCGCACAAATTAGCCACATAAAGAACATGGCAATTATGTTGTTTTTGTTAACTTGGTTACAGAAACGAAGGTGGCTATTAGGAGATTAGACCAGTAAATTGCTGCTAATTGCTATGAATTAGCTATAATCTTGGTCGATTTTTTAAAATTTGCTCGGTTTTAACAAAAAAATCGTGCTGAACTATCGTATATTTGGGAATATAAACGTTCCACTCACGATAAGGGAAGATAGCAACATAATGTCTGCAAAGTCACGGATTCTTGTTCTAAACGGACCAAATCTTAACCTATTGGGTCTGCGCGAACCGACACACTATGGTCACAGCACCTTAGCACAAGTTGTGGATGCTCTTACGAAGCAAGCTCATAACGCTGGGGTGGAACTGGAGCACCTACAATCAAATCGTGAGTACGAACTGATTGAAGCCATTCATGCTGCTTATGGCAAGATTGACTTCATTATCATCAATCCAGCGGCTTTCACTCATACCAGTGTGGCACTGCGAGATGCATTACTTGGCGTCGCCATCCCATTTATTGAGGTGCACTTATCAAATGTGCACGCACGTGAACCATTTCGTCATCACTCTTATCTGTCAGATAAAGCAGAAGGCGTGATTTGCGGTCTAGGCGCACAAGGTTATGAATTCGCTCTGTCTGCCGCGATTAATAAGCTACAGGCAAAGTAACCCTAACACTCTGCAACCCCACGAGGGTTGTCTTAATCACAAGATAAAAGAGAAAGAAAAGATGGATATTCGTAAAATCAAGAAGCTAATTGAGTTAGTTGAAGAGTCTGGCATTGCTGAGCTAGAGATTTCTGAAGGTGAAGAGTCAGTACGCATCAGTCGTCACGGCACTGCAGCCCCTCAAGCACCAGTTCACTACGCAGCAGCTCCAGTAGCGGCACCTGCTCCAGCAGCAGCGGCACCAGTAGCAGAAGCGCCAGCAGCAGAAGCTCCAGCAGCTGCAACGCCTGCAGGTCACCAAGTTCTTTCTCCAATGGTTGGTACTTTCTACCGTTCTCCAAGCCCAGACTCTAAAGCATTCGTAGAAGTGGGTCAGAAAGTAAATGCTGGCGATACGCTATGTATTGTTGAAGCAATGAAAATGATGAACCAAATCGAAGCGGACAAATCTGGCGTTGTTACAGCGATCCTAGCTGAAGACGGCCAACCAGTTGAATTCGACCAACCTCTTGTTGTAATCGAATAAGCGGGGCTTGCCTTATGCTAGACAAAGTAGTCATCGCGAACCGAGGTGAAATTGCACTTCGTATTCTTCGCGCTTGTAAAGAATTAGGTATTAAGACCGTCGCTGTTCACTCGACAGCTGACCGCGATCTTAAGCACGTACTACTCGCAGACGAAACCGTGTGTATCGGCCCTGCTCGTGGTATCGACAGCTACCTAAATATCCCACGAATTATTTCTGCAGCAGAAGTAACAGGGGCCGTTGCCATTCACCCTGGTTACGGCTTCTTGTCAGAAAACGCAGACTTCGCTGAGCAAGTTGAGCGCAGTGGTTTCATCTTCGTTGGTCCAAAAGCAGACACTATCCGCCTGATGGGTGACAAAGTGTCGGCTATCAACGCAATGAAGAAAGCTGGTGTTCCTTGTGTACCTGGTTCTGACGGTCCTCTGGACAACGACGAAGAGAAAAACAAGGCGTTTGCTAAACGCATCGGTTATCCAGTCATCATCAAAGCGTCTGGTGGCGGCGGTGGCCGTGGTATGCGTGTCGTTCGCGCAGAAAAAGACCTAATCCAAGCGATTGCAATGACGCGTGCTGAAGCAAAAGCAGCGTTCAACAACGATATGGTTTACATGGAGAAATTCCTAGAAAACCCTCGTCACGTTGAAGTGCAAGTTATCGCTGACGGTCAAGGCGGCGCAATCCACCTTGGTGAGCGTGATTGTTCAATGCAACGTCGTCACCAAAAAGTAGTGGAAGAAGCTCCAGCACCAGGTATCACTGAAGAGATGCGTAAGTACATCGGTGAACGTTGTACTCGTGCATGTATCGAAATTGGCTACCGCGGCGCAGGTACGTTCGAATTCCTATACGAGAACGGTGAATTCTACTTCATCGAAATGAACACTCGTATTCAGGTAGAACACCCAGTAACAGAAATGGTTACCGGCATCGACCTAATCAAAGAACAGCTTCGCGTTGCGGCGGGTCAACCTCTGTCATTCACTCAAGATGACATTAAGATCCGTGGCCATGCGATTGAGTGCCGTATCAACGCAGAAGACCCAGAACGCTTCCTACCATCTCCAGGTAAGATAGAGCGTTTCCACGCGCCTGGTGGCATGGGTGTGCGTTGGGAATCACACATCTACTCTGGTTACACAGTACCGCCTCATTACGATTCAATGATTGGTAAGCTAATCACGTACGGTGAAAACCGTGATGTGGCGATTGCACGCATGAAGAATGCTCTGGGTGAGATGATCATAGAAGGCATCAAAACCAACGTGCCACTGCAATTCTCCATTATGAATGACGAAAACTTCCAGCATGGTGGTGCAAACATCCACTACCTAGAGAAGAAGCTCGGCTTACAATAAGCCTTAGCTAACGTCTTACAAAATGCCCACACCCGTGGGCATTTTTGTTTTGTATGGACTCTAAGCATTCAACAAATACGTAGGCTTATTTGGGTATATACTCAAACAAATCGTAGAGTTCTGGTAAACTCTGCGCCACTTCATTCACTTTAAGAGCAAAAACCAATGCCTTGGATTCAAATCAAACTCAACGCGACCAATGAAAACGCTGAGCAAATCGGCGATATGCTAATGGAAGAGACTGGCGCGCTGTCTGTTACATTCTTAGACGCGCAGGATACACCTGTATTCGAACCTCTACCTGGCGAAACTCGCTTATGGGGCGATACTGACATTCTGGCACTGTACGATGCAGAAGCAGACACCAACTTCATCATCGACCAAATTAAAGCGAGCAATATGCTGGCTGACAATTTTGCTTACAAAGTAGAACAGCTTGAAGATAAAGACTGGGAACGCGAATGGATGGAAAACTTCCACCCAATGAAATTTGGTGAACGCCTATGGATTTGTCCAAGCTGGCGCGACATTCCAGATCCTGACGCTGTTAATGTTATGTTGGATCCTGGCCTTGCATTCGGTACGGGTACTCACCCTACAACAGCACTTTGTCTTGAGTGGCTAGAAAGCATGGACTTAAGCGGTAAGACCGTTATCGACTTCGGTTGTGGCTCAGGCATTCTGGCGATCGCTGCGATCAAACTGGGCGCTGAAAAAGTGATAGGGATCGACATTGATCCTCAAGCACTGCTTGCTTCAAAAGACAATGCTGAGCGTAATGGCGTTGCAGACAAACTAGAAGTTTACCTTCCTCAAAACCAACCAGAAGGTCTGATTGCAGACGTGGTTGTTGCTAACATTCTTGCTGGCCCACTGCGTGAACTTGCACCAATCATTAAAGGCCTAGTTAAACCAAATGGCGACCTTGCAATGTCTGGCGTATTAGACACCCAAGCCGAAGATGTTGCGAATTATTACCGTGACGAGCTTCACATTGACCCGATTGTTGAGCAAAGTGAATGGTGTCGCATCTCTGGTCGTAAGCAAGGCTAGACAAGGTTTTCAGAGCTAATTGTTTGAAATTCATACAATTTACAAAAACAATTTGTAAATGCTCAAATATTAGTCTTTTCACGCAGTGAAAAAATGCGTAAAATGCGCGCCCTTGCTGGTACAGAACTGTGATGACGTTTTGAAAATCGGAAACTATCAACTTAAGAACAATCTAATCGTAGCCCCTATGGCTGGTGTAACGGATAGACCGTTTCGCGAGTTGTGTCTTCGCTATGGTGCGGGAATGGCCGTCAGTGAAATGATGTCTGCTAACCCAAAACTATGGGGAACGTCAAAGTCGAAACAGCGCATGGTACACGAGGGCGAATCGGGCATTCGTTCTGTACAGATTGCGGGTTCCGATCCACAGCTTATGGCGGACGCAGCTCAATTCAGTGTTGAGAACGGTGCACAAATCATCGACATCAACATGGGCTGCCCGGCAAAAAAAGTGAATAAGAAGCTAGCGGGCTCTGCTCTGCTTCAATACCCAAACATTATCGAAGAGATTTTGAAAGCGGTCGTGAATGCAGTGGACGTTCCTGTAACGTTAAAGACTCGAACTGGCTGGGATACAGACAACAAGAACTGTGTCCAGATCGCTAAATTAGCCGAAAACTGCGGCATACAAGCTCTTGCTCTGCATGGCAGAACGAAAGCATGTATGTACAAAGGTGAGGCCGAATATGACAGCATTAAAGCGGTAAAAGAGGCGATTTCAATTCCGGTTATCGCGAACGGTGATATCGATAGCCCGGAGAAAGCCAAATTTGTACTGGAGTACACCGGTGCGGACGCTTTAATGATTGGACGCCCTGCCCAGGGTCGTCCTTGGATTTTCCAGGAAATCCATCACTATTTGGAAAACGGCACCACAATGGAGGAGCTTCCAACTGAGGAAGTGAAAACCATTATGCTTGGTCATGTAAATGCTCTGCATGAATTTTATGGGGAGTTCTTAGGTCCACGTATCGCGCGCAAGCACGTTGGGTGGTACCTGAAAGAGCATGAACAGGCAAGTGAGTTTCGCCGTACCTTCAACGCTATCGACGCAGCTCCGCTGCAAATTGAGGCGTTAGAAGGTTATTTTGATAACGTTGCATCATAATTAAGAGAAGAGCTAGACCGAATATGTTCGAACAAAATCTGACTTCAGAAGCATTAACAGTAACTACAGTAACGTCACAAGACCAGATTACTCAAAAGCCTTTACGTGACTCTGTTAAAGCGTCTCTTAAAAACTACCTTGCTCAACTAAACGGCCAGGAAGTAACAGAACTATACGAATTAGTTCTAGCTGAAGTTGAACAGCCACTATTAGATACTATCATGCAGTACACTCGCGGTAACCAAACTCGCGCGGCAACTATGATGGGTATCAACCGCGGTACTCTTCGCAAAAAACTTAAGAAATACGGCATGAACTAAGACCGGCTTTCAAAAAGTATTTGGAACAAGCCGTTACCTTTTTAGGTAACGGCTTTTCTTTATCTACTAAAACACTACGAATAACGCTCACTTTGTGCAGCATTACCAACTGGCTTTAAGATAACCACTGCTGAGCCAAACAATAACAAAGCCACGACAGCGACCCATTCACTACCTACAGAATAAGCAAAGCCCGCCAAGGCAGACCAAATCGCGACACCAAAGTGCATCATACTCATTCCAGAAGACATCAGCACACCTCGATGTTCATCAGATAAGCTTGCTATATGTGCTTGTAACGCCGGAGAGCCTACCCCTCCAGCAAGAGACCAGAGCACTAGAGCTGGAAGATAAGCGGTCACCGTACTCATCTCATTTGAGAACACCCATGCACTACAAGGTATGCACACCATTAAAGCCACTCGCATAACGGCTCGAGAGCTATCAAGCCAACGGCAAGCTCTCCCCACGCACATATTTCCAACCACACTCACGATCCCTAGAGCAGCATAAATAGCGCCCACCCAACCGAGCGCCAACTCGCTGGTATCTCGAATATGAAGGCCTATCAGGTTAAATACACCAATACCTCCCCCTAGGCCTAAACACATCGCTAGAATCGCCCTCAACGCGCCTGGAAGATGAATGACGTCTGTGATAGGTGGCAGAGTATCTGACTTCTTGGACTCATTATGCTTGTTGTTCATGAACACTACGCTCATGGCACCGACAAGAAGAGCCGCAACGCCCAAAATAATAAAAGCGGCACGCCATGATAAAAGCTGGGTCAGCAATGCTCCGATCGCTGGGCTGGTTATCATACCCAGCGTTAATCCCGCCTGAACCATCACAATTTGACGCATCGCTCTATTACCCTTCGCGTCTCCCGCCAACGCAAATGCAATTGGCAACATGCCTGCACTTGCAATACCTGTGATCACTCGACTTGCAATCGCAAGTTCAAAATCATGAACTATGCCCGTCGTAATAGACGCAACCCCAAATACGAAGCAAGCAGGCAACATGATACGAATACGCCCAACCCGGTCTGATAAACGTCCCAGGTAAGGAGCGCAAATTGCTATAGCTAAACTATATGCCGTAATAAATAACGTAACCTGACTCGGTTGAACACTTAAATCATTTCCGATAGGTTCAAGAATAGATCCAAGCATCAACTCATCAGCACCAACAAGAAAAGCAACGAGAAATAGGATCATGGACTGCATCATAGCTCCACCTCCTGTTCTGTTTCCGATTCAGCACAAGTGAGCAACGAAATGTCTAAAACTCTGTCGGGCCAAGATTGTAAAAACGCCTTCTCATGAGATACCACAATCACGCTACCAGAAAAGCGCTGGAGAGCTTCTTTAAGCGCATTTTTACTGCTGCTATCCAAATGTGTCGTTGGCTCGTCCAATAGCAAAACATTGCATTTCTGGACTGATAAACAACAAAGTTTCACGCGAGTTTGCTCACCTCCACTTAATGTATCTAGGTGGCGCTGCGTCTTATCTCCGGTGACCCCAAAGCGAGCTAATAGCTTGCGTGATTCTTTGCTTGATATCGTTGGATCACAAGAGCATAGCTCCTGCTCAGGCGTGTGCTGAGGGTGACGCCAAGACAAATCTTGAGAAAAATACCCAATCATTGCACCTTTTGCCAATACCACCTCACCAGAGAGCGGCTCGATCTCCCCCATAAGGGTTTTAAGTAAAGTCGACTTACCTACGCCGTTAAAACCAGAAACGACCCACTTCTCCCCGTGCGCTAACGTGATATCAAGCGCAGGAAGCAGAGGCTGCTGATAACCTATCATCAACGCTTTTGCGTCAATCACATACTGTTGCCCAATAGGCTGGTGAGCAAAGTCAAACGTCGATACTTTCTCTATATAATTCAGTTGAATACGTTCGATTTTATCCAGTTTTTTCTTGCGTCCCTTAGCAAGACTCGCGTTAACTCCAGCGCCATTTTTGGCAATAAATTGCTCTAACTTTCGAATTTCATTTTGCTGAGCCTTATATTGCTTTTCTAACAAAGCACCGTCGTGATGCTTTTGCTGCATTGCTTTGACATAAGTGCCGCTGTATTTTCGGACCGTTTGATAATCAATATCACAAATACTGGTCGCTACTTGATTAAGGAAGTCAATATCATGAGAAACCAGTAAAACAGTGCCAGTGTAATCGTTGAGAAACGTGGCCAGCCATTCAATGTGCAGAGCATCAAGATAGTTTGTCGGCTCGTCGAGAATTAACACATCGGGGTTGCGGAGTAACAACCTCCCTAAAAGGACCTTGTGTCTTTGACCACCACTTAGCGAGACAAGCGGTGTATCTAAGCCAAATTGATAAATGCCAAGACCTACAGCAACTTGTTCAATTTTGGTATCAATTGCATAGAAGTCTTCATCTTCTAAATATGCCTGTAGTCGGGCGACTTGGCTTAAAAGAGATGTAGAGTGAGACTCGGTCATCGCCTGATACAAAGTCCAAAGCTTCTGCTCGGCAGCGTATAAGTTCTCAAAAGCACTCTTTAAGTATTCATAAACCGTCAGCGCATTATCCATCTTAAAATGTTGCTCTAAATACCCCACCTCAAGGTTTGGTAACCAGTCAATGCAGCCCTTATCTGCAGATAATTCACCGATAAGCAGTTTTAATAAGGTGCTTTTTCCAACGCCATTCGCTCCAGTGATACCTATTTTCTCTCCCACGTTAATTCGAAATGTCGCGTTGTTATATAAACTCTTATCAGCGATCTGATAAGACAAATTTTTAACTTGTAAAATACTCATGTTTTTAACCAAATAAAAAGGGCCGGTGATCAATACCGGCCCTTATTTCAATACTGGATAATGCTTTGTAGCTGCTTAACAGATACAAAAAGGCCGATGATGAAATATCACCGGCCATCTCTTCTCTTTTATCAGGTGTACAGACCCCTGCGTATAACTTCAGCGAAGTTACTCACGCATAAAACACCTGATGAAGATTAATTTAAGACTCCGAGCAACACTTCATCGCGTTTTTTGCACGGAGTTCAGCCTTCTTACAAAGCTTTTAAACAAGAGATATAACATGGTTTACTGTCGAAAAAACATTCGATGTGAAGCGTACACCTTTATAATAAAAAGTACCAGATAATTATTAAAACTATCGTGACTTACACGAAGGTCCACTGAAAGAAGACCTTTCCTCAGTCAATGTACCAGGTGAACGACTTACTCAGCAAACACAGCTATGAGAGCACCTATACCGCTCACGTTATACGTACGTAGTGGTGGCTTTATCGGTTGGAGACGGTTAGAGGGGAAGAAGTAGCAAATATCCTTTAAGGCAGGCACTTGCTTAAATAGATCTACAAACAAAATCCATGTTCGGAAAGTTTTAAATGCGCTGAGTTTATTTTCATGAGCGCCTGTGGCTAAATCAAAACATCTAAAGCAGAGAAATCTCCCCCGAAAATAACATAATCTAGTGAATAAACTTTCCAGGTAATAATAAAGAAAGCTTTGGTAAGTAAGCATAGGGGATAAAAACTAGCACTCGATACTGGGACTCGGTTCAGTAGAAACCGCAGGAACTACGCACTACCTCACTCATTACAGGGCTTAGAAAGCATAGCGAAGAGGGAAGCCTGCCTCTCGATGCAAGGTTTCAATATGGAAATGGGGTTAAGGTAAGTCGGGTAACCAAAACGAAAAAAGCCCCAGTCTTTCGACTGAGGCTTAATATAAGTGGCGGAGTGGACGGGACTCGAACCCGCGACCCCCGGCGTGACAGGCCGGTATTCTAACCAACTGAACTACCACTCCGCAGTGGTATCACCCGCTTGTAATCAGCAAGTGTCCAAAATTTAAAGCCTGGCGATGTCCTACTCTCACATGGGGAAGCCCCACACTACCATCGGCGCTATTTCGTTTCACTTCTGAGTTCGGCATGGAAGTCAGGTGGGTCCAAAACGCTATGGTCGCC
>NZ_JAMZAP010000018.1:0-96238 GCF_024181785.1 Vibrio sp. Y42_MX_L11 | reverse complement strand
TTGTCGTAGACTACGACGTTGATAGGCAGGGTGTGTAAGCGTTGTGAGGCGTTGAGCTAACCTGTACTAATTGCCCGTGAGGCTTAACCATACAACACCCAAGGGGTTTTGATGGACTCAACTAAGAACGTTGAATGTGTAAGAACGAGAATTAAACACAGCTTTCCAGATTAAAGAATTTGCTTGGCGACCATAGCGTTTTGGACCCACCTGACTTCCATGCCGAACTCAGAAGTGAAACGAAATAGCGCCGATGGTAGTGTGGGGCTTCCCCATGTGAGAGTAGGACATCGCCAGGCTTTAAATATCGTTATTTGCATAGACAAGTAACAACATCATCGGTGTACTAATCTGTTGATGACAATTTGTGGAGAGATGGCTGAGTGGTTGAAAGCACCGGTCTTGAAAACCGGCATACGTTAATAGCGTATCTAGGGTTCAAATCCCTATCTCTCCGCCACTATTCAGAAGCCTCGCTAGAAATAGCGAGGCTTTCTTCGTTTCTGACGCTTGGAAATTCGTTAAGGACTGGAATCAATCCCTTAGCTGATCGTATCCCCGGACTAGGTATCCCTGCACTATGTCACTTGAGAAGCCTTGCTTTAAGCGCGTTCTCGTTATCCACGGGTTGTGCAGCGACAGAAGTCTATAACTTTATCTTCTAACGAGAGCCATCAAGTCTGAGTATTGGCATTCCTACCTCTAAGGGTGAAGTGTTTCTGTTAACAAGAGACTTGTTTTTACTCTTTACTCGATGTTACGTGCGTTAGCGCTCTTAGTGTTACCTAATGGCTCTTCGCTATCTTGCCCTAGTTGGTACAATAAACACTCTCTAAGCATTGTATAGGACAGCCCTTCATTGAAGATAATGGAGAGTATCGGAGCTTATGTACCTATTTTGCTTCCTGCACTATTTCAAGTTACCTATATTTTGTTAGTAGAGCTCCTTCCTAGAAACTTATATTTGGTTGTTCGCCTTGAAGAAAGTGTGCAAGCTATTTTTTTAGAGGGTTTTATTGGGCTTAATGGAGTGCTGCTGGAAGCGATGAGGCTCTCAATGAGGTTTAGGCGATTGAAGGGCATTAGCTCTAGTGGATATTGCAGGTTTGTGTAGTGTTGATGAGTGACAGGCAATAAAAAAGCCGACATTAAACTGCCGGCTTGGTTAGATGACCGCTACTTAGTCGTTCTGGACGAGCGTGAGAGCTTTACGAGAGACTTCGTGAGCGGCTTTAGTTAGATTCTGCTTCTCTAGTGTATCTGCTAGGAATGCATAATCAGAGACGTCAGAGCGAAGCTTTAAGGCGATCTCGAAGTGGTCTTGGGCTTCTTGCCACTTCTCTTGACGGAAGTAGAAGTGCGCTAATGCGCTATGCGCTGCGGCGTTCTCTGGCTCTTTCTTCACTACTCCCTCTAAGAAAACCACGACAGGGTGGATATCTGGCAGGTTTAGATCTGGCAGTAGTTGATAAAGCTCAGGAGCCGGTTGTTTTTTCAATGCTTCTTTTAGCACAGTAAAGGCTTCAGCATCTGCTTTCCGGGCTATCAACTCACGAGCAAAACAGGCGACTAGGTGTGTGTCTTGTTTTACTTTGCGTGCAAGGCTATTCCAATGAGAAATAAGCCCTTCGCTACCCTGTTGTTGCGCTACTTCATGGAGTAAGCCGCATTGCGCCTTTTGAATCAGCTCTGCGTGTTCTTCTTCCGTGATGAGTTTTGCTTTGGTGAGTTGTGGCAAGAGGTCAATAAGAGGTTGCCACAATTTTAGCTGCATGTACGTTGTTTTCAGCAAGTTCAATACAATCGAATTACTCGCATACTGACCTTTTAACGATTGCAAAGTATCGAAAGCAGCCTCGAACTCGTTATCGCGAATAAACTGTTTAGCACGAGTTAGCTCTACTGCAAGATGAGCATTCTCTTGCTGGCTTGCTAGCTCCAGGTAGTGATCACGTTTTGCTTTATCACCTTGACCTTGTGCAGCTTCAGATGCGACTAAGTAACAAAGTAGCGGCATATCGTGATGATTCGCCCAACGAGTCACTTTTTTCTCGGCACCTTTCCAGTCTCCTTCAAGGAGTTTAATAATGCCTTCATTGGTGTATCGACGGGAATGGCGCATTTTGCGCACACTGAAGTAGTTCCATGTTGTAGAACTTGCGTAAACTAGCTTTTTAATTAGGTATTCAAGTAGAAAAAGACCTGCGAGTGCTGCGATAACGAATACGACCAATGTCGTTACGCTCATCTCGATCGTTTTCTCAGCGATGGAGATGAGTACATAGCCTTGCTGACCAGAAAATTGAGTGCCAACAAATAGTCCTGCACCTAGTACAACAAATAGGAAAATAAGACGAAACATTACTTATCCTCCATACCTGTCATCGTTGTGACTTCGCGACGTAGGCGCTCACGGATGACATCTGATAGTTGAGACTGACTTTGCAGTTTCGTTGGGTATTCCACTTGAATGTTTTGCTGGCTTAACTGGTTAACAGTTTTGTTGAACTCTTTAACGGAATTATCGTCTTGGTTGAAGAAAGCTAATGCCCATTTGTCGGCCGTTTTTAGAGACGTGGTGTAAATTTCACCTTGCTCTTGGTACACCGCTTTTATTGCGGTCTCCAATTTGGCTTTGATGTTTTCTTTTAGGTAAAAGTGTTGCTCAGGAGAAAGCAGTGGAATGACGTTACCATCGCGCGTGCGGAAGGTAATGAAGTTTTCTGAAAAGTCTTTCAGAGATGTCATTAAGTTATCTTGCCAGTTTGCAATATCTTCTGACACTTCAGTGTTCTCTACGGCTTCTGCTTCTGGGAGTAGTGCATTGGCGAGAGGTAGCTTGTCTACTTGCTGTTGCAGAGCAGTTAAGCGTAGTACCAATCCATCACGGTCAATCAGCGGGATAGTACGAAGTTTGGTGATATCGTTCGCCATTGCTTTGCGTAGTTTGACGAGGCTAGGGTCATTCAGTGCTGCAATGCGTTGATCAGCACTTTCCATTAGTTGAGTTGCGCTTTCTACGTCATGCTCTAAGAACAGTTTACGACCTGCTAATTTGACGAGGTAATCGGCTTCAGCAAGTAGCCAGTCGTTTGGTCGGCGACCTTTCACATCGGCAACGGCAAGCTGTAAGCTTTCAATGCTCTTCTGTTGCTGTCCAAGTACCACTTCCGCTTTGTGTGTCACGGTCGTTGCTTTCTCGATGGTTTCTTCTTGTACCCGGCTGAGCTCTTGCTTCATGGAAGCTTGAGTGCTTTCTAGCTGACTTTTTAGTTGGGCGATCTGCGCTTGGTAATCGGCTTGCTGCTGATGCAGCTTGTATGCGAGGCCACCGCCAAAAATAATCGATAAGATGATAGCGACTGTGCCTAGTTTAACTCCGCGCTTACCTTGTTTTTCTTCAAATTCGACTTTGGTTGGCTCGGCTGTTTTTGGGGGCTCGGCCACTTTTGGCTGTTCTTTTTTAGGGGCCGCATCCTGCTGCGATGTGCTTTTTTCGGCTAGCGGTGCCGATGAGGTTTCTTCGGAAAGGTTTTTATCGTTATTTTTTTGGTCGTTATTTTTACTTGTCATGCCTATATCCTGTGTAGCTAGGGCTGGAGAGCCGCCAGTAATTCCTGGTTGGATGCGCTTCCCGTGCATCTCACCCGAGTGAACCCCCTTTGAAGTGCGATGTCAGCGATACGCTGACTGGGGATATACAACTCTTGTTGATTAAGCCAAGTCAATTGCTCTGACGTCAATTGGCTGCACAAATAATCCAGTTGCTCACCACTGGTGACGATGATCTGGTCAATTTGTAGGGTTTTCCATAGTGAGACACAGCTTACTGGATCGAATGGGATGAATTCTCTCTTGTAAGTCTCACTATAGTGAACTTTTGCGCCACGTCTCACCAATGCATCTTTGATCAGCTCTCTTCCACCGTTCCCACGAAGGATAAGAACCTGTTGTTGGGCCACATTATTGAGCTCTGGCAGTCGCAATAAATGTTCACTATCACTGACTTGGGGATAGTGTACTTTCTGTTGGGTACATTTGCTTAAATAGTGTGCTGTTTTTTGACCAACGGCAAGGTAAATGGCTTGTTTCGGCCATGATGTCTCGTTGCTGGCTATGATTTGCTGTGCACATTGCACGGCATGTCGACTAACAGCGATAACAATTTGAGCTTGATGCAGGTGTTTAGAGAGGTGCGTGTCCGTGAGATCGGCGACAATGTCGATCAGAGGATGGTGATATGCGGAAATGCCGTGCCTTTCGAGCAGAGAGCAAAGCGCGCTGCCTTGCTCTCCCGGCCGAGTGACCAACACTGCCATGATTATTCGTGATCTGCGTACAGCTTAGTTAGGATTTCACGAGCGCCGTTATCCAGTAGTTCATTGGCTAACTGCACTCCTAACGTTTCGCCGTCTTTACGATGGCCACGGATTTCACCACGAACAATTTCGCTGCCATCTGGTTCGCCAACTAATGCGCGTAGCCAAATGTTATCGCCATCTAGCAGGGCATAGCTGCCGATAGGTACCTGACAGCCGCCTTCTAGCGTCAGGTTCATTGCGCGCTCACACAAAACGCGGTCTACAGTGTCTTGGTGGTTAAGTGGCTCAAGTAGCTTAAGCAGCCTTTCATCGTCAAGGCGGCACTCAATACCGACAGCACCTTGGCCAACCGCAGGTAATGATTGCTCTGGCTCGATAAAGCTACGAATGCGCTCTTCAAGCTTCAATCGTTTAAGGCCTGCCGCAGCAAGAATGATCGCATCGTATTCACCTGCATCTAGTTTACCAAGGCGAGTGCCCACATTACCGCGAAGCTCTTTAATGATGATATCTGGACGATATTCTTTCAGTTGGCATTGACGGCGCAAACTGCAAGTACCAACCACTGCACCTTGAGGGAGTTCATCAATGTTGCTATAGGTATTGGAAACGAAAGCATCACGAGGGTCTTCACGTTCACAAATGGTCACGAGGCCAAGACCTTCCGGGAAATCGACGGGCACGTCCTTCATTGAGTGAACGGCAAGGTCTGCACGGCCTTCTAGCATTGCGACTTCAAGCTCTTTTACGAATAAGCCTTTGCCGCCAACTTTTGCTAGCGGTGTATCTAAAATCACGTCACCTTTGGTCACCATGGTTACTAACTCGACTTCCAAACCAGGGTGAGCGGCTTGAAGGGCGTCTTTGACAAAGTAAGCTTGCCATAAAGCAAGAGGGCTTTTTCGAGTTGCAATGCGAATAGGTGTGGATTGTGTCATGATCTTCTCAATGCTGTTTGGATTTGGGTTTATCCTACCATTCTCATCAAGAAATGCTTACTGTTAGTTCGTTATCTCTGAGAGCTATGAATGGAATTACATGACGTTATGAAAATAGTGTGACTGGATTCTCAATTAAACTAAGGACTATTATTAGTAATAGGTAATAAGAGCGACACTACCGCGCGATTAATTTTGTGACTAAAGTATGGTTTTGCATCCTGAGTGGTGCGTGGGCGTGAAACTTTACCCGCACCAATAGAAGTGTTAAATTGATCACGTTTTTAGGCCGTTTTGGTTTAAAACGTCAGCAGATTTTCGTGATTGTTCAACCAAGGAATTCCCCTTGCAGGCTTACACCCAAAAAATCATTCAGCGACTAGATAATTTGAATCAGCAGCGAGTTGATCGCGCGCTGGCGCTTATGGATTCGCAAAGCCAGCAAGTCTTCCACTTGATTCCTGCCTTGTTGAACTACAACCATCCTGTGATTCCTGGCTATTACGATGCCGATGTCCCGTTTGGTGTGCATGGGCTGGCGCTAAATAGCATTCAGCAGCAATTCATTGATGACATTCAACTTGCGATTGGTCAGCCACTTAAAACGGCTGAGAAGCCGGCTATCTTGGGCTTATACACCATGGGTAGTACCTCATCAATTGGTCAAAGTACTTCTAGTGATTTAGATATTTGGGTGTGTATTTCGCCAGATATGGATTGTGACGAGCGAGAATTGCTGACCAATAAATGCTTGCTGATCACCGACTGGGCACAAAGCCAAGGGGTGGAGGCGAACTTCTTCTTAATGGATGAAGAACGCTTTAGAAGCAACCATTCTGAAGAGATGACAGGTGATAACTGTGGCTCATCTCAGCACTTACTTTTGCTTGATGAATTCTATCGCAGCGCGGTGCGTATTGCTGGACAGCGTTTATTATGGCAAATAGTGCCGCCAGAAATGGAAGAGTGTTACGACGAGTACGTTTCTCAATTATGCAGTGATGGTTACATCGACTGTAGTGAATGGATCGACTTTGGCAAATTGAACCGCATTCCTGCTGAAGAGTACTTCGGCTCGAACTTGTGGCAGCTATACAAAAGTATCGATTCTCCCTACAAATCGGTATTAAAAGCCATTCTGCTTGAAGCTTATTCGTGGGAATACCCACATACGCAACTGTTAAGCATCGACACCAAGCGTCGTTTCTTTGCCCATGAGCCAGACCTCTATGGCATGGATGCATACTACTTAATGCTGGAAAAAGTGACTCGCTATTTAGAGCGAATCCAAGACGACACTCGTTTGGATTTGGTGCGCCGTTGCTTCTATCTCAAAACCCATGAAAAGTTGTCGCGTGAACCGGATGTCGGTTCAGTGGCTTGGCGCCGTGAAGCGCTGAGCGACATGATTGCAAAATGGGATTGGGATGCCAGCGTTGTTGCTGAGCTCGATGATCGCCGCAACTGGAAAGTTGAACAGGTAAAAGTGGTGCATCATGCGTTGCTGGATGCGTTGATGCAGAGCTACCGTAATTTGATTCAATTTGCGCGTCGCAACGACATTACCTCCGCTATCAGCCCGCAAGACATCAGTATTTTGGCTCGTAAGCTTTACGCCGCTTTTGAAGTATTGCCGGGCAAAGTGACGTTGCTCAACCCGCAGATTTCCCCTGATTTGCATGAACCGGATTTAAGCTTCATCGAAGTGAAAGATGGTGGTGTGAACAAGTCTGGTTGGTATCTCTATAAACAACCTCTGATTGCGCACCGCATTTTGGGGCAGCCATACTTAGAACATCATGAATACTTAAGCAAGTTAGTCTCTTGGGCATTCTTTAATGGTTTAATCACCGAGTCGACTCGTTTGCACGCGGTGGTGCGTGAAGCACAACTGGATATCGATAAGTTCTACCAAATGGTGAGCGACTTACGAAATACCTTTGCGCTGCGTAAGCGCCGTCCGACGATGCAGGCATTAGCGAGCCCATGTGAGATCAGCCAGCTAGCGATGTTCATCAACTTTGAAAATGATCCTACGTCAGAGCTTTCGGGCCGTTCACTGAAAGTGGATGTGAAAAATACCGATATCTTCAGTTTTGGTCCGGAACATAGAAACTTAGTCGGCAGTGTCGACTTGGTTTACCGTAACTCCTGGCATGAAGTGCGTACGCTGCATTTCAAAGGGGAAACGGCGATGCTGGACGCACTGAAAACTATTCTGGGCAAAATGCACCAAGACGCGTTGCCACCAGAATCGGTGGATGTGTTCTGTTATGCGAAGAACATGCGTGGTGTGATGCGTAATATGGTCTACCAGCTTTTAGCGGAATGTATCGACTTACGCTTGAAGCCAGTAGAGCAAGAAAAACGTCGCCGCTTTAAAGCGATGCGCCTCGGTAACCAAACTTACGGGCTGTTCTTTGAACGTCGTGGTGTGTCGGTGCAGAAGTTAGAAAACTCCATTGATTTCTATCGCAGCATTTCTACTAACAAACTTAAAGGCTCGCCGCTATTAATGCTCGATCGTGAGCAAGAGTATCAAATGCCAGAAGCGGTGGATGGTTTTGCCAGTGAAGGTCTGGTGCAATTCTTCTTTGAAGATAATGAAGATGGCTTCAATATTTATGTGTTGGATGAGTCAAACCAAGTTGAAGTGTATCACCAATTCAGTGGCTCTAAAGACGAGATGATTTCGTCTGTGAACAGCTTTTACACATCCGTAAAAGATGACAGTCGTGTTGCGTCGAAATTTATCAACTTTAACCTGCCGCAGTACTACCAGATTATCCATCCTGAAGAGGGCAATGCTTATATCATCCCTTATCGTAATGATGGTTGCTCGCCGCATCGTCCGACGAAAGCGGTGAACGCGTAATTAAACCCGTATCAATAAACAAAAAGAGCACTTCGGTGCTCTTTTTGTTTTGGTGACGATTGACGGACATTATGCCCAATCAATGGCTTCGCCCGCGTGCTTTTCACACTCTTGCTTCACCATTTCAAATAGCTCCATGCCCGTTTTTGAGCAGGTCCATTTATCTTCAATAAGCTTGAAGTGGAAACCACCAGATTTGGACGCTAGCCAGATCTCATGCATCGGCTCTTGGCGGTTAATGATGATTTGGCTGCGGTCTTCAAATTCCAATGTCATTACGTTGCCAGTGACTTCGTAATCAATGTCTGCGCCTGAATCATCGATGGATTCTTCGATGATTTGCATCTGTGCATCCACCAGTTGATGAAATTCAGTATCGTTCATCCGTCTATCCTATTGCTTTTCCTGAGTGTGGTGCGATTATAGGGGGCATTGATTCAATAATCACGATATGCGAAATGAAAAAATTAGTTACTGTGTTGTTTGTGATGGTTGCCGCGACGTTAGCGGGATGTGGCCAGTCTGGCTCACTATACATTCCAGATGACACTCAACAGAATGAGCAATCACAATAAATAACCGCGCCTTAGGGTGAAATTAGGGTTCAGCAGTCGAATAAAATAAGGGAAGCGAATTTTGGATTACTTCAACTATCAGGATGATGGCCAGCTTTGGGCCGAAGACGTCCCACTTCAAGCTCTTGCAGAGCAATATGGCACTCCTCTTTACGTATATTCTCGAGCCACGCTAGAGCGCCACTGGAAGGCGTTTGATAGTGCTGTGGGTCAACATCCTCATCTAGTTTGCTACGCGGTGAAAGCGAACTCAAACCTAGGCGTATTGAACGCACTGGCGCGTTTGGGTTCGGGCTTTGATATCGTATCAGGTGGTGAACTTGAGCGTGTGATTGCCGCAGGCGGTGATCCGAAGAAAGTCGTTTTCTCTGGTGTTGGGAAAACACCTGCAGAAATGAAGCGTGCTCTTGAGCTGGGTATCAAATGTTTCAACGTTGAATCTGAGCCCGAGCTAGAACGTTTGAATAAGGTTGCGGGTGAGCTTGGTGTGATTGCGCCAATTTCTCTGCGTATCAATCCAGATGTCGACGCGAAAACACACCCTTACATTTCGACTGGTCTTCGCGACAATAAATTCGGCATTGCGTTTGATCGTGCGCCAGATGTTTATAAATTCGCGCAAAGCCTGCCGAACTTGAATGTGCAAGGCATCGACTGCCACATTGGTTCTCAGCTCACCAATATCGACCCATTTATCGACGCGACAGACCGTTTATTAGCCCTGATTGATGATTTAAAAGCGCAAGGCATTAACATTCGTCACCTTGATGTCGGCGGTGGTTTGGGTGTGGTCTATCGTGATGAATTACCACCTCAGCCTTCAGATTACGCCAAAGCGTTACTTGGTCGTCTTGAAAATAACCAAGACTTGGAGCTGATTTTTGAGCCGGGCCGAGCAATTGCTGCGAATGCAGGTATCTTGCTAACGCGTGTTGAGTTTTTAAAACATACTGAGCACAAGAACTTTGCCATCATCGATGCGGCAATGAACGACTTGATGCGTCCTGCACTATACCAAGCATGGCAAGATATCGTGCCAGTTTCGCCACGCACGGGTGAAGCACAGACTTACGATTTGGTTGGCCCTATTTGTGAAACCGGCGACTTCTTGGGTAAAGATCGCGCACTCGTTTTGCAAGAAGGTGATCTACTCGCGGTTCGTTCAGCAGGTGCCTATGGTTTTGTGATGTCTTCGAACTACAATACTCGTACCCGAGCGGCAGAAGTAATGGTGGATGGTAAACAAAGCCACTTAGTTCGCCAGCGTGAGGAGCTGACCAGTTTGTGGCAGCTGGAACAGATTCTACCGGAGTAACACACAACAAATGCATTTCCACTTTTCCAAAATGCACGGTTTGGGCAACGACTTCATGGTCGTCGACTGTATTACCCAGAACGTGTTTTTCTCGCAAGACCTGATCCGCCGTTTGGCGGATCGTCATACCGGCGTTGGTTTTGACCAATTGCTCGTGGTAGAAGCCCCTTACGACCCTGAAACTGATTTCCATTATCGGATTTTCAATGCCGATGGTAGTGAAGTTGAGCAGTGCGGGAATGGCGCGCGCTGCTTCGCGCGCTTTGTTCGCTTGAAAGGGTTGACCAATAAATACAGCATCAGCGTGAGCACCAAAAAAGGAAAGATGATTCTCAACATCGAAGATGATGGAGAAGTGACGGTCAACATGGGTGTGCCAGAGTTTGAGCCGAACAAAATTCCTTTCAAAGCCAAGCAAAAAGAGAAAACCTACATCATGCGCGCTGGTGAAAAAACGTTGTTCTGTGGCGCGGTAAGCATGGGTAACCCGCATGTGGTGACGGTGGTCGATGACGTGGATACTGCTGATGTCGATACATTAGGCCCGCTGCTTGAGTCGCACGAGCGTTTTCCAGAGCGCGTCAACGCTGGCTTTATGCAGGTGGTGAGTCGTGACCATATTCGTCTTCGAGTTTACGAGCGAGGCGCAGGTGAAACACAAGCTTGTGGTAGCGGCGCTTGCGCGGCGGTAGCGGTAGGGATTCTTCAGGGTCTGCTGGATGAAAACGTTAAGGTTTCTCTACCAGGTGGTGAACTGCGAATTGCGTGGCAAGGTCCGGGTAAGCCGTTGTTTATGACCGGACCTACAACGCATGTATTTGATGGTCAATTGTCTTGCTAGTAGAAGAAAAAGGAAACGGTTTGTCTCAAGTAGAAGCAGATGCCTTAACGGCTGAAGTGGTGGCCGAGTACCTCAAAGATCATCCCGATTTTTTTGTGCAGCGTCCGGAGCTTGTGGATCGTCTATCTTTCCCACACTCAGACTTGGGTGCGGTGTCTTTGGTGCACATACAAATGAATCGCCAACGTCAGCGCATTGAAGAGTTAGAGGAAGAGATCACCACACTGATGTCGCTTGCGGCGAACAACGATCGCACCTTTTACGAATTTATGGATTTGCAGGGGCAGATTCTAAAGTGTGGTGACTTTAAACAAGTCATTCATTCTATTGAAGAGAAAGCTAAAGCACTGGGCTTACGCGCGTTTGTTCGATTGTTTAGTCAATGCGACGCATCGATTCAATTGAGTAAGGAAAGTTATCAACGTTTTGCGACCACTCACTTAAATGGCAAAGACGCGTACTTAGGGCGTCTGCGTAAAGTGGATCGTGAAGCTTTGTTTGGCAATATGGATGTGCCGGAAATGGGGTCCTATGTGGTACTGCCGCTCGTGAAACAGCAAACACTGGGCGTGCTTGCTTTTTCTAGTGAAGATGGCGGCCATTTTCAACCAGATATGGATACCTTGTTTTTGCGTCACCTATCATTAGTAGTGGCACATCTCGCTCAAACATTGGTATGGCAAAGTTACGATGACGACAACTCCCAACACTCCTCTGCCAAATAGTCTGCAAAAGCCTCTTGAGCGCTTCTATGAATTCTTACGAAGCGAAAAGGGGCTCAGCCTACATACTCAACGCAATTACAAACAGCAGCTAGAAACCATGGCGCAGCACTTGGCTGAAATGGGACTTAAAGATTGGTCTCAAGTGGATGCAGGCTGGGTGCGCCAATTAGCAGGTAAGGGCATGCGGGAAGGCATGAAAGCCAGCAGTTTGGCGACGCGCCTCTCATCGCTGCGTAGCTTTTTCGATTTCCTTATTCTGCGTGGCGAGATGTCAGCTAACCCTGCCAAAGGGGTTTCAGCGCCACGTAAAAAGCGCCCGTTGCCGAAAAACCTCGATGTTGATGAAGTGAGCCAACTGCTTGAGGTCAACGAAGACGACCCGTTGGCTGTGCGTGATCGTGCCATGATGGAGCTGATGTACGGTGCTGGCTTGCGTTTGGCTGAGTTGGTGAGTGTGGATGTACGTGATGTACAACTGCGCAGTGGCGAGCTTCGTGTTATCGGTAAAGGCGACAAAGAACGTAAAGTTCCATTCTCTGGCATGGCAACTGAATGGGTTGCCAAGTGGTTGAAAGTCAGGGGCGATCTTGCTGCACCAGGTGAACCCGCCTTGTTTGTGTCTAAACTCGGAACGCGTATTTCGCACCGTAGCGTGCAAAAACGTATGGCAGAATGGGGACAGAAACAGTCTGTGGCGAGCCATATTAGTCCGCATAAATTGCGTCACTCGTTTGCGACACATATGCTCGAATCCAGCAATAACTTACGTGCGGTGCAAGAGCTTTTAGGGCACGAGAACATTTCGACGACCCAAATCTACACGCACTTGGATTTCCAACATTTAGCGCAAGCCTACGACCAAGCCCACCCACGCGCACGTAAAAAGAACGGGGAGTGAGCCGAAGTATGAAATTTTATCGCCGTATTGAGCCCATTAAGGCCATGACCTTCGATCTTGATGACACGCTGTATGACAATTACCCGGTGATTATCCGTATGGAGCGTGAGTTGCTGGCTTGGTTGCAGCAAACGCATCCTGCCGTGGCGCACATGGATAAGGCTGATTGGATGCAGGTAAAAAAACATGTGCTCCAGCAGAGACCGGATCTCAGAAGCGATGTGACGCTTTGGCGTTTAGTGCAGCTAAAGCATGGTTTTCTTTCAGTTGGCTATGATGAAGCGCAAGCTCAAGCCGCAGCTGAAGAGGGTGTGCAGCTCGCTTTGGATTGGCGCAGTCAGTTTGAAGTGCCCCAATCAAGCTTAGATGTTTTGACACAATTGGGAGAGCGAGTTCCGCTCGTGGCGATCACAAACGGCAACGTCGATTTAGATAAAATTGGCTTAACGCCGTATTTTCAATGTGTGCTCAAAGCGGGGCCTGATGGGGTAGCGAAACCCGCCACCGATATGTTTACTAAGGCGAAACGGTTCTTAGATATTCCAGCAGAGAATATTCTGCATGTCGGTGATCACCTAACCACGGATGTTCATGGTGCAAAGTTGGCTGGTTTTGCAGCCTGTTGGTTTAATGATATGAATAAAAATGTCATTAACCATTCAAAAACACGTACTTTACCTGATATTGAAATCAATAGTTTGCAGCCGTTACTCACACTTTTTTAATTGCTTTCGCATTAATCCATTCTAATCTCATTTTGTGTCTAGAAAAGCAGCGTAAAGCCACGTAAATTATGCACTATTAAGTAAAAAGAGTAACGCCACACGTCGTGGTGAAGATAGTGTTACGGCAGTGGTAGGTGCATGCGAGCTTTTTCAAAACTGGTTCATGATGTCAGTCAGTTAAATGACTTTTTAGTCACTTCTCAGTTCTCTTCAAGTAAACAATATTTGGTGCAAATATTGTCGACTCAATCACGCGACTTTGCGACCACACTTTCGGACGCTGTTTTATTGTTGCTGCCGAATGCTCATGTCATGGGGCATAGTACGCGTAATGTCATTCTGGAGGGGGAGATATTTACCTCTGGCTGCCTGATCAGTGTGACTGAGTTCGAACAAACCACGCTTACTTCTGCCGTCCAAACCTACTCTTACTCCCCCGATATTGATGGTGGAGAGCTCAAACGCTCGCTTCTGTTGCAGCACAATTCGCAAGTGATCCTCAGCTTTGCTGTGCAAATTGAACGACGTGACTATCCCTTGTTTCAAACCTTCGCCAGTGAAGAAGTCGTGATCTCTGGAGGGTTGGCGCAAAGTATTGATGATGGCTGTTGGGTGCTATATCAAAACCGAGTTTACGATAATGCCGTGGTCGCCGTAGCTTTGCACAGTGATACATTGAAGTTATGGACGGATGCGTATTCGGAATGGAACCCGATTGGCATGCCACATAAAGTCACCCATGCAAAAGGAACGCGCTTGTATTGCTTAGGTGAACAGAAAGCGTTGGACGTATACAAGCGTTACTTGGCGGATGGCCATGATGTGACGCTGAGTCAGTTGCTCAGCTTTCCTTTGTATCGAGAAAGTTTGGGGCGCAAGGAAGTTTGCACGGTAACGGAGCTGCACGCTGATGGCAGTATGAGTTTCGACAGGCCTTGGTGTCTTGGTGACGAAGTACAATTTTGCTATAACCACCCCTCATTAACGCTCGAACAGGTGCGACATGGTGTGGTTGAGTTAGCCATGCACCAACCTGAAGTCGTGATGATTTTTAACTGCGCGTCACGGTTAGACTTTATTGACAGCAGCGACGAAGTCCAAGCCTTCAAAGATATCGCGACGACGTTTGGTAGTTATTGTATGGGGGAACTGCATGGCGGTATTGGACAGCCAGAAATTCTTCATCACAGTCTGACGTATTTAGCGATGCGAGAGGGAGACGAAGTACAAGCATTGAACTTGCCTAAGTCGCCCGTTAGCTCCTCTATTTCACCATTGTTTAGCTTGATTCGAAATGCGATTGGCGACCTCAACCATATGAACGCGCATATGGGGTATCAACTCGATCGCCAAACGCGCAAGTTACAAGAAAGCTATCGGCGAGATAGTCGCACTGGATTACAAAACCGAGTCGCGCTGCAAGAGCGGCTGAGTAGCATCGATTTGGATGAGCACTTGCTGACTCTAAAGCTACTTAACTTCAGCCATATCAATGAAAAATACGGTTATAGAGTAGGGGATCAGCTACTTAAAGACCTCTCAATGCATTTTACGAATCGACTGCGAAAGCGTTTTGGCATGCCAACGGCTTTGCAGCTTTATAGTATTGGGGTTGGTGAGTGGGCGTTCATATTTAAAGCTGACCAAAGCAGCGAAACCATCAAACAGCACTTTACTCGTTTTGCCGACGCGGTAGAGCAAACTAATTTTGAGCCAATTGGTCTGCGCGAAATAGATTATCTTTCTATCTCGCTGTGCGGTGGCTTAGTGAGTCGTCGAGATTTTCCATCAGCTTCTGCAGATGAGCTATTGCTTAAAGGCATTGAAGCGAGGCGTTCCGGTGTGCGCAGTAATACCCATATCTGCAATGCGAAAGACATCGAAGTCAGTGAGGATGTACGTAAAGAGCAACTTGGATGGTTGAGTTGCGTCAGTAAAGCCATTCTCAAACAGAACATCATCACCTATAGCCAGCCGATAGTGCATGCGGATAGCCATAAATTGGCAAGCCAAGAATGTTTGGTTCGCATTTTGGAGGAGGATGGAACGGTGATTGCGCCAGGGCGCTTCCTGCCTATTATTTCCGATACGCATCTTTATACTCGATTGAGTCGGCACATGATCCATTCTACGTTACATTACATGCGAGATACGCAAGGTGACTTTTCTATTAACTTGTCGCCGCAAGATTTGCTTAGTGATAAAACTTTAATGCTTTTAGAGCATGAAATTTGTCAGCTCAATGACCCTAGGCGAATTGGTTTGGAAGTGTTGGAATCTGAGCAAATCAAAGACTACGGTCGAATGATCGAAGTATGCAGTCATTTCAGAAGCTTAGGAGCGCGTATCATTGTTGATGATTTTGGCTCAGGCTATTCCAATATTGATGAAATCCTAAAGCTGGAGCCGGAAGTCATAAAGCTCGATGGCAGCTTGATTCGTGATATCGATAAAGACTTAAAGCAGCGCAAAATAGCTTCTCAGTTGGTGCGTTTATGTCAGGTGTTTAACGCGGAGACGGTGGCGGAGTTTGTCCACAATCGAGAGGTGTGCAAAATCGCGCAGGATATGGGCGTCGACTATCTGCAAGGCTACTACTTGGGTGAACCTACGCGTTTGTTTTAGTTGTGTTTCACGTGAAACCATTCCAATAAAAAAACGCAGCCTTGGCTGCGTTTTTTTATTTTGAGCCATTCGGTTTTAGTTGAGTTAGCTCGGTGATTGCTTGAGGGCGTGTCCACTTTTTTCGGCTTGAAATAGTGCAAGGTAGTGAGCAAAGAATGTGAGCATTTTTTGCTGGTTATTTTGCTCGCCTAGTTGTCCGAGTAAATATGCGGCGACTTCAAACGTGCACAAGTTACCTTGTTGTTGGTTGCGTCGCAGCTGATATTGCGAGTCTGCCGATGTAGACAGCGCCATAGTAGGGATACTTTCTAACCAACGGCTCTTGTTGATCATCTTGCGCGCCTCTTGCCAGGTAGCGTCCAAAATAATAAACAGCGGATTTTTGGTTTGTTGCTGGCTTTGGAGCGCCACATGTTCGAGTGTGACGCTTTCTTCACTTGGGAATAGAAGCACTGGATACAGCGACGGATCAGCTAATCGAGCGAGCAAGTCTGCTGGTGGTTGTTTTCGGTCCCAGGTTACTCGCTCAATATTGAGTTGGCACTGCTCTAGTAGCTGGCCGGTATTAGTATCACGCGTCAGTTCATTCGGATGCATCAACAGCAAGATGTTGTGCTCGCTGGTAAGTTTCGGCACCAGTGAGCACATACAGTTGAATTGAAAACCACAATTTGGACACGGTTGCGACATTACAGACGAACTCCTTCGCGCACAGGGCTAACCCCATCCGAGAACAGACGCACGCCACTGATTTGGTTTGGCGTTGCCGTTGGTGCCATGCTTGGGTTGAGTGGATAGCTAACCCCAGTGTATTGCATCACGTGTTGAGCCGCCTTAGATCCGCCACCGCTGACATTAAAAATCAGATCTCGCCAACCATGGGAGGTTTGTTGGCCGAGCATAATCGGGCTTTGTACCAGTGTGATGCGGCTATTGAAGCGCCACTCTTTTTCGTGATGTTCAAAGATCAGCAATGTACAGCCACCGGAACCACACCAATCCAGCTGTACTAATAGCTCTTCGTTACCATCGCCGTTGAGGTCATAAGTTAGCCAACGGTACTGGTTGTTGTTGGGGTTGGTTTGGTGAATGAAGAAGTAGTTGCGCACGGCGGCATCTACTTTTGAGTCAAACTCCGCACTAGAAGGTACGTCTGCACTGCTGATGGGCTTGTTGGCGCGTTTCTCGGCTGGTTGCATCATGCCCTCATCACGAGTGGTGGCAGGGTAAAGCACTAAACCACCATCGGCGATTGGGTATACCAAGTTACCGACTTTTTCTTTGGTCGCTTTGAGCTGATTGCCTTCTCGCGTAAACAGTCGCTCTGACATCAGTCTTTGTTGTTGATGATGCGTCATGACGACTTGAACCTGAGACGGACTTAATTGTTGCCAGTACCCACGCTCGATTAACGGTGCCTGCCCATTGGCGTAACTGTATTTTGTTGTGGCGCTGTGGTCTGGGTTTAAGGTCATTTGCACCTCAAAACCTTGTGATTGGGTTGAAGTCGCGACATAGGTATTGGCCCAGCTAAGCGTAGCGTCCACGTTTGCAGCCGTACCACAACCTTGATAAGTGTCGCCATCATGTTTTAGCGTCGCTTTCCAGCCATACAAAGAATCACTCATCGTATCTGAGCAGAGGTTTTCTGTTAGGCGAAGTTCACCATCTTGTAGTTGATATGTGCGCTGGCGAGGTTGAAGTTGACTGCTCTTAATCGCTAATTTTTTGGTTTGTTTGCCGATTTGCTGGAATGTCAGTCCATTAGCCTCAAAGCTTGCCGACCAAGAAGGCTCATTACCAAACACGCGAGTTGGTTTGTTTGGTTGCTGACAACGGTTTGGATTTTCCGTTGTGAGGAAGTTCACTTGTTCCACGACAAAGTTAGCATCGAAATCGGCAGAGAACCCATCGATGCCCGGTGGGTTGAGATGGCCGATAACCTCGCCATACATGGTCTGGTAAGGCTCGTTATTTAACTGAATTGCTCGTTGCATTTGCTGTGGTGACAGTTGTAACCAATATTGCTTGTCGCTGCCACAAGGCATGATGTATTGACTCTCGTGACCGACGATCACTTTTCCACGTAGCATAAAGGTTTGAGGTTGAATGGTGTCAGGCTTATCTAAGGTGGCTGGTGGAGAAGTTGGGTCGGCAGCGCCAGATTTTGGCGGCTGCGAACTACATGCTTGCAGAACCAGCAGAGTGGCAAGCGCCACTGGGTTTTTCAAAGCCTTCATGTTATATCTTCCTCATTATTGTTACTCAATCGGCATCGGATGGCATTATGGCATATTGGTTATTTAAAACTGAACCAGATACCTTTTCTATTGACACGCTTCGAGCCCAAAAGGTTTCATGTTGGGAGGGAGTTCGTAATTATCAGGCGCGTAATATGATGCGTGACCAAGTGAAGGTGGGCGATTTCGTCCTGATTTATCACTCTTCTTGCAAGAATGTTGGCGTTGCCGGTATTGCTAAAGTCGTGAGAGAAGCCTATCCCGATCATTTCCAGTTCGATCCTGAAAGTGATTATTTCGACCCAAAGTCAGACCCAGACAACCCGCGTTGGATTATGGTGGATGTCGAATTCGTGCGTAAAACGGCGCGAGTGATTCCGTTATCGGTGATGAAAGCGATGCCAGAACTTGAGAACATGCCATTGGTGAAACGTGGAAATCGCTTGTCGATCATGCCAGTGACAGAAGAAGAGTGGGAAGCGATCCTTGGCAAAGAGAAGTTGCCAAGTCAGCGATAAAAGAAAAGGGCTGCGAATGTGCAGCCCTTTGTTATTGTTTGGAGTATTGCAGCTTACAGCAAGTGATCTTGTAGGTAGTGTGCAACCGCATCTTCTGCATTGCTGCCAATCACTTCGTTATTTGGCAATGCTTTCATCACTTTCTCGTGTGATGTGCCCATGACCAATCCTTTACCTGCCATCGACAGCATTTCTACGTCATTCATGCCATCACCAAATGCCACGCAATTTTCTAACGTGAGGCCGAGCTTTTTCGCTACCGCTTCAAGAGCATGGCCTTTAGACACACCTGCACTCATTACTTCCAAGCACCATGGTGTTGAAAACGCAATATTCAGCTTATCGCCAAATTGTTCACGTAGTTTGTTTTCAAACACCACCAAGCGTTCGTGATCTTGTGCCGGATGGGTGAAGAAGATTTTCGCAATACCGTCAGTTGGCGCTTGGTCTTCATCGAATAAGACGTATGTGAATTCGTCATGGAAATCACGCAACGTTTCGTCGTCTTTGTTCATCAACCAACTGTCATTTTGATACATGTGGATAAGTATTTCTTGATCGTGCTTGATCGTGTCGATCACGCCTTGAACCAGTTCTGCAGGGACATTCTCGCTGTACATCAACTGATCTTCCTGGTCATGCACACGGGCACCGTTCGAGGTGATCATGTAAGCCGGAATACCGACCTGACGACGGATGCTCGCAACGTCTACGTGGTGACGGCCTGTTGCAAAGACAAAGGTGTAACCCTTTTCATGCAGCGCTTTTAGCGTCTCTTTTGAGTAAGCACTGAGCTGATGGTTTGGTGCGAGTAACGTGCCATCCAGATCAGAGGCAACGATTTTAGTGATCTCTTTGCAAGGTAGCGATGTGCTCATGAAGTCCTCGTAAACGGTTTGGATAGTGTGGAACAGGTAATTGCAAACGGAGTACAGCAGACTGACTAGATCATGCTGCTCCGAATGCGGGGGAACTTTGGTCGGTTGCATCTACGTGGTTAAACGCAGCCAGACCCAAGCAGTGTACGTCAAAATGAGGATGAAAAAGAGGGTAAATCAATGTGCAGACATTTCCTCTTTAATCATGGCCGTGAAATGGTCGCCTAGAGTTCTTATTATGTTTTTTCGTTTGGCGATGATTTCGGGTCATTCATAAAGCGGAAGATCGCATCGAGTGCTTGATTACGATACTGGTCGGTCTCGAATAAGATCTCATGCTGTGCGCCTTCGATAGAAAGTAGCTCCGCATATGGGTTGGTTTTACGCAATTTATCGATAAAACGTTTTTGTGCCAGATTGCTGACAATACGATCGTTCCCAGCTTGAATCAGGAGCACCGGTACTTTGACTTGGCGAGTCAATAAAAAGCATTGTTTTGCTGCCATTAGCCCTTGCCATACCCATCGAGTGCTCGGTCCACCGACTTGCAGTTCCGGTTTTTCCGTATAGAGATTTCGGAACCATTGGTAGCGGCCGTAACTTTGGCTGAGTGGGTTATCTTCAAAGGGTTTAGGGAAGTAGGCCTGATGTCCTGGTGCATAGCGTGGCAAAGTGGATACCGCTGACATAATTTGTGTCACTGGAATCGCTATTGGCGATAAGTACCATGGCAGATTAATACCAAACATAGGCGCACTAAGAATCAAGCCGGTAAAGGGATGTTCTGGGTGAGTTTGCAGATAACGTGTAGCGATTGCGCCGCCCATGGAGTGGGCAATGATGAAACATTGCTGATAGTCGCTAAGGGCGTGTTTGTTTACGACCACGTCCATATCGTCAATATAATCAGTAAAGTCATAGACGTGACCCATATCTGAGTCAGACAATAGACGATCTGATAAACCTTGTCCGCGGTGGTCAAAGGAATAGACGTCGAAGCCTTGGCGATAGAGATCGTAAAACAGTTCTTGGTATTTCCAGGAAGATTCAATGCGCCCATTAACGATGAGCACGGCTTTTTTATGTTCTGGGTTGGTCAGTTTGCACCAGTAGATGTTCTTTTTCTCAGTTCCTTTAACAAAGCCTTCTTGGCGAGTTTGCCAAAGTGCCGCGATCGGACCACCAATTGCTTGCTCAAATAATGACTCTTGAGTATAAGTCAAAGGTGAATGGTTAGTAGCCATTAGTCGATTACCTGAAGATACGTTGTTTACGCGATGTATCATCGAAGAATTAGTGAGGAAATGCAATGGATACCCACGTCTGGTTAGCTTATGTAGTAACTGCAATCGTTTTTAGTTTGGCTCCGGGGTCTGGCACGGTGAACTCAATCAGCAATGGTTTGAGTTACGGTACTCGCAAATCTTTGGGGGCTGTGATCGGTCTCCAAATTGGTTTGGCCATTCACATTGCGTTAGTTGGGGCGGGAATTGGTGCGCTGGTCGCACAATCGGCAACGGCATTTTCTGTCATTAAATGGGTTGGCGCGGCTTATTTGGTTTGGTTGGGTATCCAGAAATGGCGAGACACTTCCAGCTTGGTGGCGGCTGAGAGCCACAAAGACATGTCTGGCATGGCACTCTTGTACAAAGCTATTTTGATTAACCTGACGAACCCTAAATCGATTGTTTTTCTGGTGGCGTTGTTTCCACAGTTTATTGACCCGGCACAAGACCAACTGACGCAACTGTTGGTGCTTGGTGTTACGACTGTTGTGATCGACGCGTGTGTGATGTTGGGTTACACCACCTTGGCGGCGCAAATGGGACGTTTTATTCGCTCCGATAAAATCATGGGGAAAATAAACAAAGTCTTCGGTTCAATGTTTATGGGTTGTGGTGCATTATTAGCAGCTGCAAAGTCATAAGCCATTTAATAGGTCCTTCTTTAGCATGAATACAACGTATGTTGCTCGCCAGCCGATCTTTAACCGCAAAAGACAGACGCTGGGTTATGAATTGTTGTTTCGAGATGGGGAGAGTAACGCATACCCTTCGCATATTGAGTCAAACCGAGCAACATACCGATTAATTGTCGAGAATTTCCTATCACTGGGCACTAACCCAGTGATTGCTTCTTCGCGATGCTTTATCAATTTTCCTCATCAAAGCTTGGTGCGCCGCTTACCGCGCAGCTTGCCAAAAAACAAAATCGTCGTCGAAGTCCTGGAAACTTGCCAGCCGACCGATGATCTTCTCGATGCGATTCGCGAGTTGTATCGAGAAGGTTATTTGATCGCGCTGGATGATTTCACCTTAACGCCGGAGTGGCGTCGCTTCTTACCTTACGTGCACATCGTTAAACTCGATATCATGGCAATGGGGCTGGAAAAAGCGTGTGCGTTGGTCAAAGCTCACCTTGCTAAACGCGTCAAGTACCACTTTTTGGCGGAACGTGTTGAAACCGCAGAAGAGTTTGAGCAAGCCAAAGCGGCTGGCTTTAAGTTTTTCCAAGGCTACTTTTTTAGTAAGCCATTAGTTTCGCAAACAAAATACGTGAGCCCCGAGCAAGTGTTAGCGCTACAGCTTTTTCGTGAAGTCTGCTCACCAGAGCCAGACTTTACTCGTATTGAAACCATCATTACGCAAGATGTTGCGTTGTCGTACAAATTATTGCGCTTTGTAAATACGCAAGCGCCAAACCTCGCTGTCGAAATCAGCTCGTTTCGTCAGGCCTTGATCTACCTTGGTCAGGATAATCTTAAGCAGTTTGTCTCCTTGGTCGTGGCGTCGTATATCTCTAGTAACAAGCCTCGAGAACTGTATCACCTTTCATTACAACGAGCGCAGTTCTGCCAATTAATGTCGCGTTATCAGCCATTTTCCCACCTCAACGAACAAGGGTTTATGGTCGGCTTATTATCGATTTTAGATGCGATGCTTGATTTGTCGGTGGAATCTTTAGTCAAGCAATTGCCACTTAGCGAATCTGTACAACAAGCCTTATTACATCGCAAGGGGGTTTATGGTGCGCTGATTTCTCTGGAAGAGTGTTACGAGCGTGCCGACTGGTCAGGCGTCGAAAAAATCACGACGCAGTTGGGGTTGTCTTTGGAAGAGGTCAAGCTCTCGTTAGGTGAAGCGGTTCGCTGGAGTCAAAACGTCGCAACTGCGTAAATTTCTGCCGTATCTTTATTCTCTCTAACCGTTCTTCTCTCAATCTTTATTAGCTGTTTCGATGTGAAACTTTTATGACGATTCTGGGATCACTCTTGACGACATCCTAGAGTTAAATAAGTATATACGCATATCCATATATAGGTATGTTTATTATGCTTCCACATCAGTTTTTCAAGCTGTTATCCGATGAAACGCGCGTACGTTGTTTAATGCTGGTGGCCCGTGAAGGCGAAACTTGCGTGGGTGATTTGGCGTTTGCGTTGCAAGAGAGTCAGCCGAAAGTTTCTCGTCATCTTGCTCAGTTACGCTCCAGTGGCATCTTGGTGGATAAACGCCGAGGGCAATGGGTGTACTACGAGTTATCGCAGCAATTACCAGGTTGGATGCGTAAGCTGATTGAAGACTTAGTGGCATCAAACTGTTTGAAGCAAGAGTACCAAGACGACATCACACGCTTGCACGATAAAAGTCGTGAGGCTTGCTGTTAATAGCAAACAGAGATTCAAGGTAGAAGATTAAAGGGTAAAACTATGACAATTAAAGTAGGCATTAATGGCTTTGGCCGAATTGGTCGTTTAGCACTGCGAGCGGCATTCGACTGGCCAGAGTTAGAGTTTGTGCAAATCAACGATGTCGCAGGTGATGCAGCGACGCTTGGCCACTTATTAGAGTTCGATTCAGTGCAAGGTCGTTGGCACCATGAAGTGCAGGTTGAGGGCAATGAGCTCGTCATCAATGGCAAGCGCATCGCCACGACTCAGCAACGTGACATTGACGCCGTGAACTGGTCTGGCTGTGATGTTGTGATTGAAGCGACAGGTGTACACCGCAAAACCTCGTACCTAGACCAATACCTCGATCAAGGTGTGAAGCGCGTGGTGGTGAGTGCGCCAGTGAAAGAAGAAGGCATTGCGAACATTGTTGTTGGCGTGAACGATCATATTTTCGACCCTGAAAAACATCGTATCGTGACAGCCGCTTCATGCACAACAAACTGTATTGCGCCTGTGGTGAAAGTCATTCATGAGAAGTTGGGCATTGAGCAATCCTCTTTCACGACAATTCACGATTTGACCAATACGCAAACCATTTTGGATGCACCACATAAAGATCTGCGCCGTGCTCGTGCGTGCGGCATGAGTCTTATCCCGACCACTACCGGTAGTGCGACAGCCATTGTGGAAATTTTCCCAGACTTAAAAGGCAAGATTAACGGCCACGCGGTACGTGTACCATTGGCGAATGCGTCATTGACCGACATCATCTTCGATGTAAAACGCGATACCACAGCAGAAGAAGTGAACGCTTTGCTGAAAGAGGCGTCGGAAGGTGAGTTAAAAGGCATTCTTGGCTTTGAGGAACGTCCGTTAGTGTCGATCGATTACAAAGGCGACCAACGCTCAACTATCGTTGATGCACAATCCACCATGGTGGTTGGCTCACGAATGGTGAAAATTTACGCGTGGTACGACAATGAAATGGGTTACGCAACGCGCACCGCAGAATTGGTTCGTAACGTTGGTCTGGCATAACAGGAGTTCATAATGTCTCATCCTACATGGCAATTAGATTTGGACTCTGGTGCATTAGTCCTAACACCGTGCCCGGGTACCAAAGGCGTCGAGTTGAAAGCGTCGTTGGAACAGTTGAAGGAGCAGGGGGTTCAAGCGGTCGTTACTGCATTGGACGATAGCGAGTTAGCAGCGAAAGACGTTGCGGCTTTGGGTGACACCACTCAGCAGCTGGGCATGAAATGGTTCCAGATCGAGATTGAAGATGACTGCGCACCAAGTGAAGAATTTGCGGCGAAGTGGCACCAAGCCAGTCCGGAACTGCATACGATTCTTGCTCAAGGTGGCAAAGTCGCGATGCACTGCATGGGCGGCTCGGGTCGCACAGGTTTGTTTGCGGCTCACTTGTTGCTAGAGAAGAAATGGCAGTTAGAAGATATCGTGCGAGAAGTGCAGGCTCTTCGCCCTGGTGCGTTTACAAAACCGGTGCAGCTTGAGTACATCGAACGCGTGGCGAAAGACGCTTGATCAGCTTAAATAGCTTTTGGAACATCATGATCCAAAAGCTATGTTCCAGTTTATATAATGGAAAATAGGTCAGCAGTAAAACTAAAAATTTCAATTTAAGTTTTTGTTTTTATTGGTTATCTTTGTCCATTTGTAAATTTCGGTGTGTTTGTGAATTCGAACTAAGGTTGTATCGCCTTATGGTTGGTGTACAGGTTAATAAGCATTTGGCACATGATGATCTAAATGCTTCTATCGCTGTACATAAGAGGTCAATATGATTTCTCAATTGAGCAAAAGTATTCGTCAGTACATGTTAGTGACGTTTAACTATTGGAACTTTACCGTGACCGACGGAGCGCTGCGTATGCTGGTGGTGCTCTATTTTCACGACTTGGGTTATTCCACGTTAGCTATTGCCTCACTGTTCCTTTTCTATGAATTTTTTGGTGTGGTGACCAATTTGATTGGTGGTTGGTTGGGCGCAAGGTTAGGCTTGAACAAAACCATGAACATTGGTTTAGCGATGCAAGTGTTTGCGTTGTTGATGCTGGCAGTACCCAACGCATGGCTGACGATTCCTTGGGTGATGGCGGCACAAGCTTTGTCGGGGATTGCCAAAGACCTCAACAAGATGAGTGCCAAGAGTGCGATTAAAACGCTAGTGCCAGACGAGCAGCAAGGCGCGCTTTACAAATGGGTGGCGATTTTGACGGGCTCGAAGAACGCGCTCAAAGGAGCGGGTTTCTTTGTCGGTGGCTTGTTGTTGTCTTGGGTGGGTTTCCAAAACTCGATGTTTATTATGGCGAGTGTGCTGGCATTGGTGTTTGTTTGCAGCATGATCTGGATAGAAGCTGACATGGGTAAAGCAAAGAGCAAACCTAAGTTTCGCCAAATTTTCTCCAAATCTGAATCTATAAATATTTTATCTGCGGCACGTATGTTCTTGTTTGGGGCGCGTGATGTTTGGTTTGTGGTCGCTCTGCCTATTTATCTCGGCAGTGTGTTTGGCTGGGATCACTTGTGGGTCGGTGGCTTTTTAGCCGCATGGGTCATTGCTTATGGGTTTGTGCAAGGCTTTGCGCCGCGTATTACTGGCAAAGCGCAAGGTCGCGTGCCTGATGGTAGTGCAGCATTAGTATGGGCAGGAATTCTTGCGTTAATTACGGGCGGTATTGCTTATGGTGTGCAAATCGGCTGGCAGCCTGAGTTGGTAATTGTTGTGGGGTTAATGATTTTTGGTGCTGTGTTTGCCATTAACTCTTCACTTCACTCGTATCTGATTGTGAGCTATGCCAAAGGCGATGGTGTGTCTCTGGATGTTGGCTTCTATTACATGGCCAATGCGATGGGACGTTTGATTGGCACGGTATTATCGGGTTGGATCTACCAAGAGGCTGGTCTTGCGGCGTGCTTATGGGTCTCCTTTGCTTTCTTGGCGCTGACGACGTTGATTTCGATTAAGTTGCCAAAAGCTAACGTTGCCACAGCGTAAATTTTGCCCGGTGTTTTTATCTGTAGATCGTACAAAATGGCTCCAACTTGGAGCCATTTTTGTTTCTTATGCGCCGTTTGATGTAATCAAACTGTGTGGGTTTGGCATCGAGGGTGAATGCTGATGTTTGGTTCTCGTTAATTGATTAGAGTGGCGATGAAATCCCCGTTGTAGGTCATTGTTGCGTTAAAAATAAGCAAAAACAGATTGTTAACCATTTCACTGGCTGAGATTTACCCTATGCTATAAACGATAAGCGACTCAAAGTAGGGAAAGGTATGAGAGAAAGGGTTCTGTTTTTTGATTTATTGCGCTGCTTTGCTGCGGTGGCAGTGATCGCCATTCACGTCTTGGCCCCTTATCGAAATGAGTTAGGAGTGATTCCGTTTGACCAGTGGTTGACGGCGGTAGGCGTTAATAGCGTTACCCGCTGGGCGGTGCCAGTTTTCATTCTGATCACCGGAGCGTTGATGCTCAGTGACACTCGACCATTTGACGGTAAGTATTATATCAAAAGGCGTTTAGGCAAAGTCTTAGTCCCATTTCTTATTTGGTCGATGTTTTATGCATACCTCTCTGGCTGGACGGCTCAAGGGTTTGACTTTGAAACCGTAAAAGAGGTGTTAAGCAATAGCCCATTTCACGCAACGTATTATCACCTCGGTTTTTTCTATTACTTTATACCGCTGTATTTTGTGATTCCGTTGTTCCAATGGATGGTACGCAACGTTGATGACAATGTGTTGTATACCTATCTCGCATTTTGGATTTTCACCAGCACGCTGTTTTTGTTCAAGATTGATGGTCCGTGGAGTAACCAAATGTGGCTCTATATGGGTTACCTTCCTCTGGGTTATGTTCTATTTCAAAAAGTGCCTTTGAACCGCTCTATGGTGACCTTATTTACAGGGTTTGGCCTCGTCGCGTTGGCTGTGACATTTACTATGGTCGTGACGAACAGTTTAGAGGCGGAGAAGTACACGGTTGGACGCTGGCTTTCTTACAAAACACTGAATGTCATTCTAGCGGCTTCGATGATTTTCATGATCGGTCGTTACTTTGGGGAAGGCTTGTCACCAAAAGTACAAAAAGTGGTGAGTGTGATCAGTCAGCACAGCTTGGGGATTTACTTACTTCACCCAATTTTCTTATGGCCGATGAAAGCGTTTGGTTGGTACACCGGACATCCCGCATGGGTGATTCCAGTCTGGATCATTATCAGTGGAGCTGGAGCCTTGGCGATGAGCTATCTCTTTTCTCGCTCTGCCAAGACTCGTTGGTTACTGCCTTAACGTTTGATGGCGAAGTGAAGGAATTTGTTACCACGATAGGTTAGCGTTCCTTTATCTCCAGGGTTGAGTGCATGGTAGTAGTGCACTCCAATTTGGAACTCTCGTTTAGGGCCAATAGAACCGCGTTGGACATAAATCCAATATTCTTGGTCGTCTTGGCCAGGTGGTGCATCTGGGATGTCGATAGCTTGCTTATCTAAAATAGTTACCTGTGCACTTTGTTCTGGAGCATCTTCGCCCACATAGTGCTTGCTATAGAAACGAAAAAATACCCATGCGCCCAAAGCAATAAGGGCGAACAGGGCGACAATAAGTGAGATTGGCATGTTAACCTCCGATGTTTCATTGAGCTCTATTCTACAGAACTCATTGATGAAACGATGAGTTGAGATAACTTATTCATAATCTAATGAAAGGGACATGAATTTTATTCGGCGCACTTCACGGTTTACCTCAATGGGGGCGCGATGAAATCGTTGCTTCATCTGCAAGCTACGTCACTAAAGCTGAACTAAGCAGCTTTCACTTGTCTGGCTATATGCGCTCAAGGGCACAAATTGAAAGTAAAATTGCACTCAACGGCTCGAAAAAGCTCTAAATTTATAGAAGAATAAAAATAACGAACACGGGAAGGGTCTGGTAAGGAGGGTTACGATGTCAGATATTGAAAAAGTAGTCATGCGTACCCGAACGATCGAAAAACTTTTGCGTACTCAGTACCATGCAGAAGGGAAAGGGTTACACCAACTTATTAATAGTTGTGAAGAACGTTTACCACATGACGTGATAGCGAAGCTTCGTTTTATCGCTACTGTGCGTAATAAAGTGGTTCACGAAGACGATTATAAGCTGGATGATCGGAAAGGCTTTATGGCGGCATGTGACGCTTGTGAAAAAGAGCTAACGCCAAGAAGCTCTCGTTTTATTTGGCGTGCAGCAATTTTGCTAATGACGTTGATTACGCTCGCCGCTCTTGGTTTCTACTACATGCATTGGGATATCTTGTCCAAACACATACAGTAGAAAAGCACAGATAAATAAAAAAGGACGCATTTGCGTCCTTTTTTATTTTTAATCAGTAGGTTAGTACATCATTGGCAGTGTCATTAAACCCACAACCACTGCAATCATTACCAGCCCTTGTTTTTGAGAAGATGAAATCATAACACTACCCCTTAATCTTTGATGAACTCGATGAATTTAATATAGCACTGTTTTTGGGGTTTGATCAACATATGCTCGATAATCTTTTCAAAAAATACACTTAACTTGTCTTTTTTTACGTGTTTTTGACTAATGAAACTGTGTTTTTTGTGTTGTATTTAAAATGCTCGTATTGTGTGATTGTTGTTCGTGTTTTATTTAAGTGTATGATTTTAAAGTGTCAATCTTGGTTTGTTGTTGGGTTGGAAATTGTTTTTTGTTTCGGTTGGTATGTTGATTGCCGATTTTGTCTGTGTTTCTCAAAAATTGAGAAAATAAAAAGATGTGCTATGGAGGTGCATCATTGAGTTGAGGTGTGGAAGGGGAATTTTCTTATCTAATGAGAAAATATGGGCTTAAAAAGTGTTTAGTGATTTGATGGTTTATGAAGTCGGTGTTTTCAATGGTTATTGAGAATGTGGCTTTATTTATCATTGGCTTACGTTCGTTATTTGATGTTTTTGTTATTGAGTTAAGTTTGATTTTTCATGTTGTTCTAATCTGTTCATCGGTGGTTTCTACTATCTTAGCTCGCTACCAAGACGATTTTCTGTTTTGTGTCTGTTATTTATTCTTGTTGCCTGTGATGTATACAGTCTGATGGTTTAGTCATCAGTTTTTGACGTAATGGGTTACCAAGGCCATTGGGCTGCTTTTTAGTTAAATGGCCTGACTTAGCGCGGGTTATTGTGCCGTGTGATTTGATGAACTTGGCTCATGGGATAGGGCTCTGCCCCATATTTATGGCCGTCATTAAGGCTCATCGACTTAATTGTTGTGCAGACTGAGGGTTACAAAATGTTTCGAATCGCTAGCGAGATCCAACTTTCGCAGATTGTGTCTTTACATCAAAACTGGTCTACCTAGACTAGCGGCGAGTTTAAGTAAAAGGTGTATACGGCATGTGGAGTTGGCTGGCGATAGGGCTATCAGGTGTGTATTCCGTGTTGGGAGCAAAACAAGCTAACCCGACACAATCCCTCGTGTTTAAAATCTTTACTCTGCTACTTCTTCTTGTGTTGGTGTTAACTCAAGGCGCATCCGCAACATATACCTACTGGATTGCGGGTGGGCTTATTGTGTCTATGGTGGCAGATACGCTGCACTCGTTTAAAACTCGCAAGCTAATTTACTTTGCTGCGTATTTGCTTGCTCAGGTGTGCTACAGCAAGTCATTTTGGGTACAGCTTAATGGTGAGATTGTCTGGTGGCTGTTGGCCCTACTGCTCGCAGCGAGTATCGTGGCGTTCTTTTTGTTGCTACCTCAACTCGACTCTCTGGTGTTTCCTGTTGTGATCATGGGGATGATGTTGGTTCAGCTTGCTTGGGCGGCGGGTGAAGTTTGGTTGCAGGCCCCGAGCTATGCCAATGCTATCGGTTTCAGCGGAACCCTAGTTTTGATCTATTCGGCGTTGGCGTATGCGATACACGGTTACCGAAAACCGATGAAACACGCCTATCTGTGGGTAAGTGGCAGCTACTTCTTTGCCCACGCCCTCATTGTTGCCTCTATCATTTACTAATTTAAGTCAAAGCAGCTCACGAAGATTTCAGTAAACTGGACGTATTGTTCTTGATGACTGGAGTCAATAATGAGTGAAATCCATGCCCACGAGCTGCTAAACCTACTTCGAGAAACGCCAATGGATCGCGAAGCGCTGGCACAGCACTTTGGCAACACCGTTCGCTTTCACACCTGTAAACTGAATGATCTAGACTTAGATGCATTGCTAGCATTTTTGCTCAAGCGCGACAAAATCCGTGAGCTTGAAGGTAAGTTTGTGGTCAATATGGCGCGTGTCTGCAATCACTAAGCGGCGGCTATGATGCGAGGGTGAATATGCTGTTTTCGCCCTCAGCCATGTACTCACGTTGTCAGTTTGCTATACACTGGCCGCCATTTTTTAGGTGAGGCCAGAATATGGACATTCTTTCTGCAGCGACCATGCTGTTTCTAATCATGGACCCTCTCGGTAATTTGCCGATTGTGTTGTCTATTCTCAAGCACATCGATCCTAAGCGTCGCCGTAAGGTATTGATTCGTGAACTACTGTTTGCCTTACTGATCTTGATGTTGTTTCTGTTTGCAGGACAAAGCATCTTAAGTTTTTTGCATGTCCAGCCAGAAACGCTCAGCATTTCAGGTGGCATTATTCTCTTCATTATCGCGATTAAGATGATTTTTCCGAGCGCTGGCAGCATCACTGGACTGGCGGCAGGTGAGGAGCCCTTTATTGTTCCGATGGCCATTCCTATGATCGCGGGCCCTTCCGTGATTGCAGCATTGCTTTTGCTCTCTTCACAGCATCCAGAAAAAATGTTGGAAATGTCCGCATCAGTTGTGATTGCGTGGGGCGCAACATTTTTTATTCTAATGTTTTATGGCTTCTTTAATCGTTTGTTGGGCGAGCGTGGTCTAAAAGCGGTAGAGCGTTTAATGGGCTTGTTGCTGGTGATGATCTCCACTCAAATGTTTTTGGATGGTGTTAAGAGTTATCTTGGGTGACGGAATAAACGCAATAAAAAAGCCGCTCTTAAGAGCGGCTTTTTAGTATTTGGGCGATTACATCATGTGTTTACGACGAATATCGAGCAGGGCAAAAATACCAAAGATCAGGATGGAATATTTTTCCCAACTGCTCATTTTAATTTTGTCGCCAAATGCGCCAATGAAGATGGCCATTTGTAAACCGTGCATGATGAACAAAAAAGCGGTCATGATGTACAGCGCAATCGCGGCATTACCGGGAAACGGCATAAAGATATTGAGGATCAATACTAACCAAACAAAGGCGATAGCCGCTTTGGCCAGCATAATTAGTGCTTTCATTTAAGTATCCTTTTAAATCGAGGCGTTATGCGGAGGTACGTTCATACAGACGATAGCTCACTTGGCCTGCTGTTTTTTCTCGATGTAACTGCCAGTTTTCTGGTAAGTCGGCAATATTGAGTTCTTTTTCTGTTTCAATATAAATCATCGCATCTTCCGCGAGCCAGCCATTTTGTTCTAGCAGAGCCACGGTCTCATCCAATAGACCTTTGCGAAACGGTGGGTCAATAAACACCACATGGTGAGCAGAACCCGGTTGCTTCAAAAAACTCAGTGCGTCGGTATTTACCACTTGGATGTTGTTCGCGTTAAGAGAGGCAACATTCTTTTGTAACTGTTGGAAAGCTTGTGGGTTTAGCTCAACCATGGTCACTTGCTCTGCTTGGCGCGAAGCTGACTCAAATCCCAAGCCGCCAGAGCCAGCAAACAAGTCGAGACATTTTGCCTGCGGCACATCTTGAGCTAACCAGTTAAACAGCGTTTCTTTGACGCGATCTGTCGTGGGGCGTAAGCCTTCAGCATCGTGTACAGGAAGTTTTCTGCCTCTCCATAAGCCACTAATAATGCGAACAAAGCCCGTTGTTGGCTTTTTTTGTGATGAGTTTTGCTGGCGACGTCTTACCATAGATTTTTTGACCGCTAATAAAGTGATACTATATCTAATCGCCCAAGCAGTGAGCTTGGAGCTTGGATACAGCCCAGAATATTCAAGATGACAGAGTGTAACACTAATAAGATTAGAATTACCTAATCGGAAAGTTTTCAGAACTTTGTCATTAGCCTTTTTTAGACAGATAATAATCTTGTCAAAAAAGAGTCATTAATAGATAAAAGAACAATCTAGGATAGCCCCAGATGACGGAAAAAAAGAAGCGCGGATTACTTTCGTGGCTAGGTTTCGGTGACGAAGAACAAAGCCCAAAACCAAAAACTGAAGAAACAGTAAAAGAAGAAGCAGTGGAAGCGCCTTCTGAAGAGCAGCAAACCGACGCGGCTGCTGAGCAAGCGGAAGCAACGCCAGAACTTGAAGAAGAATCGAAAAAAGCGGAGGCTGCCCCAGCAGAAGCAGAAGCAGAAGCAGAAGCAGAAGCAGAAGCAGAGGAGCCAGAAGTCGTATCGGCCGCGCCTCGTGTTCAAGAACAAGAAAAGCCAACAGAAAGCTTTTTTGCTCGTCTTAAACGTAGCCTAAGCCGAACAAAAGCAAATATTGGTGCTGGCTTCTTCGGTCTATTCAGCGGTAAGAAAATCGATGAGGACTTATTTGAAGAGCTAGAAGAGCAACTGCTTATTGCTGATGTGGGCATGAATACCACAACAAAAATCATCAACAACCTGACAGAAAAAGCCACACGTGGCGATCTGAAAGACGGCGAAGCCCTTTATGGTTTGTTGAAAGAAGAAATGGCTGAGATTCTTTCTAAAGTCGAACAGCCACTAGAAATCGACAGCAACAAAACGCCTTACGTCATCTTAATGGTTGGTGTAAATGGCGTGGGTAAAACCACGACCATCGGTAAGCTTGCCAAGCAGTTCCAAACTCAAGGCAAAAAAGTGATGCTAGCGGCGGGCGATACCTTCCGTGCGGCGGCGGTTGAACAGCTACAAGTATGGGGTGAGCGTAATAATGTTCCTGTGATTGCTCAACATACTGGCGCAGACAGTGCTTCTGTTATCTATGATGCGATTGAAGCGGCAAAAGCACGTGGTGTGGATGTTGTGATTGCTGATACAGCGGGTCGTCTACAGAACAAAGCGAACCTAATGGAAGAGCTGCGTAAGATTGTACGTGTGATGAAGAAAATTGATGACTCTGCACCACACGAGATCATGCTAACGCTAGACGCAGGTACAGGGCAAAATGCCATCAGCCAAGCGAAACTTTTCAGTGATGTTGCCCCTCTAACCGGGATTACTTTGACTAAGCTGGATGGTACAGCGAAAGGCGGCGTAATTTTCGCTATTGCTGATCAGTTTGGTATTCCAATTCGTTACATTGGTGTGGGTGAAGGTATCGAAGACTTGCGTCCATTTGAAACTCAAGAGTTTATTGACGCACTGTTTAGTCGTAAAGAATAAAAAGAGTTAGAGGAAATCAACGGTGATCAAATTTCAGCAAGTAAGCAAAGCTTACCGAGGTGGTCGACAAGCACTGCAAAAAGTCGATTTTCACCTGAGGCGCGGTGAAATGGCGTTTTTAGGCGGGCATTCCGGGGCTGGTAAAAGTACCTTGCTGAAATTGATCTGCGCGATAGAGCGACCAACTGATGGGAAAATCCATTTTAATGGCCACGACATCACGCGTATTCCAAGCAAAGACATCCCTTTTTTGCGCCGCAATATTGGGATTGTTTTTCAAGATCATCGTCTATTGATGGATCGCAGCGTATACGACAATGTCGCTCTGCCGATGCGCATCGAATCGATTTCTGAAAACGAAATCAAACGCCGCGTTTCTGCGGCGTTAGATAAAACGGGCTTGCTTGATAAGGCTCGTTGCCTGCCGAGCCAACTCTCTGGTGGTGAGCAACAACGCGTCGGTATTGCTCGTGCCGTAGTCAATCGACCAACGTTGCTGGTGGCTGATGAGCCGACAGGTAACCTCGATCCCGAACTATCCAATCGCGTATTGCGGTTGTTCGAAGAATTTAATCGTGCGGGAGTGACCATCTTACTCGCCACGCACGATGTGGGGTTAGTAAACACTCGCCCACAGTATCGTCATTTTGAATTAAACCAAGGCTTCCTAAGTGAGGTAGAAGACTATGGCAGGTAACAAGCACTCCCAAAAGAAGGGGAAAGGCCGCAGTGCCAAGCGTGCAAATACCGATGGTTTTTTCTCTGTCCACGCAAAACAAGCAAAATCCTCTTTTAGCGCCTTATGGCAACGACCTTTAGGTAATATCCTGACCCTAGCCGTTATTTCAATGGCACTTGCTATGCCAGCTTGTTTGTATCTACTGGGCAAAAACGTCGCGGGTGCCGCGGAAGATGTGGCATCTCCCTCGCAAGTTAGTGCTTACTTAGTAGAAGGCATGCCGGATGCACGTGTGATGGTTCTCAAAGATCAAATTGAAACTTGGCCTTTGGTAAAAGAAGTAGAATATATTTCTCCACAGCAAGGTCTGTCTGATTTGAGTCAATATGCAGGATTCGATCAGGCTATCAGCCTTTTAAGTGGCTATGCGCTACCCGGTGTGTTGGTGATTACGCCAGCCTCGGAGCTAAAAAGTGATATTCAGTCATTAGCCAAAGACGTTCGAGAACAACAAGACGTGACCGATGTGAGACTTGACGAAGACTGGCTGGCGCGTCTTGATGCGATCAAAACTCTCGCGAGTATTATTGTCATTACTCTGACAGTGTTGATGCTCGGTGCGGTATTTTTAATCGTTGGCAACACGTTGCGATTTAATGTGCTGGCGAATAAAGAAGAGATTCAAACCATGAAACTGATCGGTGCGACGGACAGTTTTATTTTGCGCCCTTATTTGTACACGGGGATGTGGTTTGGCGTATTAGGTGCCACCATCGCGTGGTTGGTAACGGCTTTAGTGACCATTGTTATGAATAGTGCGGTGGAAGATCTTGCTGCGTTGTACGACAGCCAGTTTCGCCTGATTGGTCTAAGCTGGGATGAATCTTTGCTATTAATCATCATTGGGAGTCTTTTGGGATGCATTGCGGCGCGCTTTTCTGCGCAACGACATTTAAAAGAAATTGAACCAGTTTAAGTGATGAAGGTCTTACTACTTGGATTTTATTAGCACTAGCTAATCTGGATCCCTTGTTTAGACCGAATGTTTATGGATAATTGCTTCCCCTTCTTGAAACTTGTTCATTTTGAGTTCAAGATATCGAAGCTAAATTTGCAATGTAATGCTCCAGATCAGAGATTGATGAGGAATTGAATGACAAAAGAAGCGTATCCGATGGCTCTAGTCACGCAAGATAGCCTTGATAGCTATATTCGCTCAGTAAACAGCTACCCAATGCTGACTGCAGACGAAGAGCGTGAGCTGGCAGAACGATTACACTACAAAGGTGAGATTGAGGCTGCAAAAGGTCTAATTCTTTCGCACCTACGATTCGTTGTTCACGTTGCTCGTGGTTACTCTGGCTACGGTTTGCCAATGGCGGACCTTGTGCAAGAGGGTAACATCGGTCTAATGAAAGCCGTTAAGCGTTTTAACCCAGAAGTAGGGGTTCGCTTGGTGTCTTTTGCTGTCCACTGGATCAAAGCAGAGATCCACGAATACGTGCTACGTAACTGGCGTATCGTGAAAATTGCGACTACTAAAGCGCAACGTAAGTTGTTCTTCAACTTGCGTAAGTCGAAAAAGCGCTTGGGTTGGTTTAACAACGGTGAAGTCGAAACCGTTGCGCGTGAGTTAGGTGTTGAGCCTTCTGAAGTTCGCGAGATGGAATCACGCTTAGCGGCGGTGGATTCAACCTTTGATATGCCAACTGACGAAGACGACAGCTCAAACGCTTACACAGCGCCAATGCTGTACCTAGAAGACAAATCGTCTGATGTGGCTGACAACATCGAAGCTGCAAACTGGGAAATGCATACCAACAATCGTCTGGGTCATGCATTAGCGAGTTTGGATGAGCGTAGTCAGCGCATCGTGCGTTCTCGTTGGTTAGATGATGAGAAAGCAACATTGCAAGACTTAGCTGATGAGTTCGGTGTTTCTGCCGAGCGTATTCGCCAGCTAGAAAAAAATGCAATGAAGAAACTAAAATTGGCCGTGGGTGAATTTTAATTTCCACTGCTAATTGAAAGTAAGATTTTCATAGAAAGCCGAGATCATGTGATCTCGGCTTTTTTATTGTCGATCGAAAATCGATAGCGTTTGCGATCCGGATTTTATGTGCTACCTGTGTATAACTCTGTGAAGTAATTATTTATCAACTGTTCGAAACCCGGACAAAATAAGGGATTCAAGCACTTTCCCATCTGGGGATAGTTATAGATATACACACAGTTAGATCAGGATCATCACTACATATTGTGGATCAAAAGATCCAAATACACTTTATCAACGCAATTCACAGCTTTATCCACAAATGGTTGGAATGTGTACACTTTTGAAAAGCCTGATTATCCATGTGTCTAAGTTTGCCGTTGGATAGGTTACAATAGCGGCAGTATACCCAAGCGGCTTCAAATATAGATTTTATGCTGTACCACGGGTGCTGATTAGCACGTTAGGTTCGAGGTTGCTTGGGTATATTAATAAGACAATGAGAAAGTAAATGGATCAGTTTAAGCATATCGATGTACAAGGTGCGCAAGCGCTGCTCGAGCAGGGTGATGCGAAGCTTGTAGATATCCGTGACCCTCAATCGTTTGCCGTTGCGCATGCGGAGTCCGCGTATCACTTAACCAACGATACGATCGTTGCGTTTATGGATGAAGTGGAGTTCGAACAACCCATTCTGGTGATGTGTTACCACGGCATTAGTAGCCAAGGTGCCGCACAATATTTAGTTAACCAAGGCTTTGAACAGGTGTACAGTGTGGATGGTGGCTTTGAAGCCTGGCACCGAGCAGAACTACCGATAGTGAGAAGTTAATGAAGAGATTGGTAACGTTAAATAATCCACGTATGGCGCAAGCCTTTATTGATTATATGGCCTCTCGCAAGATTGATATCCAGATGATGCCAGAAGGAGACGGGCAATTTGCGCTGTGGCTGACTGATAGCCAGCATGAAATAGAAGCGGAAGCGGAACTTAAGCAGTTCCTCGCTAACCCATCTGATTCAAAATACAGCGCCGCCTCGTGGGACGTTGCCGATACTCGCAAGAGCACCTTTCATTATTCTAGCCCGAGTATCATGAGCATGGTCAAAGCAAAAGCAGGCCCAATGACTTTGCTGATCATGACGGTGTGTACCATCATCTACTTGTTACAAATGTTTGGCTTTGGCAATGGCGTGTTTAAGTTGTTGCACTTCCCGGCTTTTGAGGGGCAACAATGGCAAGTGTGGCGATGGCTAAGCCATGCGTTACTGCACTTTTCAGTGACTCACATCGTGTTCAACTTACTATGGTGGTGGCAGTTGGGGGGCGACATCGAACGTCGTCTCGGTTCCGGTAAGCTATTGCAACTCTTTGTAGTATCAGCAGCGCTTTCTGGGGCTGGCCAATTCTATGTTGAAGGGGCAAACTTCGGTGGCTTGTCTGGCGTGGTCTATGCACTGCTTGGCTATTTGTGGATACTGGGTTACCGCTTGCCACATTTAGGCCTTACGCTACCCAAGCCAATCATCGTTTTTATGTTGGTATGGTTAGTTCTTGGTTTTGTGCAGCCGTTCATGGCGATTGCAAACACCGCTCACTTAGTGGGTTTACTGTCGGGGATGGCGATTGCGCTGTTTGATTCAGGCAAGATGAAATACCAACAGCAAGCCTAAAGCTGAAATGAAAAGACCGCTCAGAGCGGTCTTTTTTATGTTCAAAACGATTTGGGTTTATTGGTAAAGGTATTTTGTAAACAACAAATCCGCAATGATGGTTTTACCTGTTTCGGGCAAAAGTGTTTCGTTGAGGGTCGTCACTAAGGTTTTGCGCAGATCTTCTCGGCCAGAAAGGGACTTAATAGTATCTTCTGTTTGCTTACCCAGTAATTCAATTACTGCATCGCGAATCAAAGGTTGGTGATGCTCAACAATCGATAAATCTTGTTGGCTCATTACCATGATGTCGATGCGCACTTGCACATAACCTAACTTTTTGCCTTTGGTGTAAAAGTTAGTAGTCAGATCAGGCTCAAGGGTAAAGTATGCCAACTTAGGTCCAGCTTCTTCCGTTTCAGCCCAACTTGGTGCGGCGAACAGTATGGTTAACGCAAAAATAATTTGGGCTATATAACGTTTGTACATATTTCTAACTTTTCTTTCTCTGGATCGCGATATTCGAATCGCTTCAGTCTTGATACAATGGGCCGTCTATAACAAATAACGGAACTTACGGTTACATACATTACTATGGACGGTAAGTTGTTGCTTTATTGTACGCATAAAGCCTCCAATTGAATACTAGTATGAATCAGCCAACATCACTCTATCTTGCTTCTTTATTGGAAGTAGAGTGGCAAAACCCCGACGAATTCGAATTTCCAAATGAATTTGCCAAGCACTGGCTTGAAGAGCAAGGGTCTTTGTCACGTCGTTTAAAGCAACACTGCCAAGCATTAACGGTAGAATTGCTACAAAATCAGATCGTCACTGCGGCGACGTTAAAACAGGACGAAAGCCAGTTATTGTCCGAACAAGATTGCTTACTGCGAGAGGTAATTTTGTGTGGTGACAATGATAACTGGGTTATCGGACGGACATTAATTCCTCGCTCAACCTTAGTTGATCAGCAGTATGATTTGGCTCAACAAGGGGATATCCCATTAGGACTAACAGTGTTCAGCGCAGACAACGTTGAGCGAGACTCTTTGCAAATGGGATGGGTAGCCGTACCAGAAGGACGTTTGTTAGCGCGACGCTCAAGGTTGTGGATGAATCACAAACCGATGCTGGTCGCCGAGTTATTCTTATCTAATTCACCAGTTTACGCTAAGGAGACAGTGTAAATGTCCGCAGAAAAAGCCAAAGCATATTGGCAACTGATGCGCATGGATCGCCCGATTGGTTCACTGTTACTGATGTGGCCAACGATTTGGGCGCTAATTATCTCAGCCCAAGGGATGCCAAGTTGGGATGTATTTATCGTGTTTGTATTGGGTGTATTCCTAATGCGCAGCGCGGGGTGCGTGATTAATGATTTTGCTGACCGCAAAGTCGACGGCCATGTAAAACGTACTAAGCAACGCCCGCTGCCATCAGGAAAAGTGACAGCGAAAGAAGCGATTGGATTATTTTTGGTTTTGGGTATCAGCTCATTCTTGTTAGTGCTGACCATGAACCCGTTGACGATTCAGCTATCCTTCGCTGGCATCGTGTTGGCGTTCATTTATCCATTTATGAAGCGTTACACTCATATTCCACAACTCTTTTTAGGCTTAGCTTTTAGCTGGGCAATTCCAATGGCGTGGGCTGCACAAACCGGGGAGTTACCACTGATAGTTTGGTTTGTGTTTCTGATTAACGCTTTGTGGACCATTGCGTACGACACTCAATATGCGATGGTCGATCGCGATGATGATTTAAAGATTGGCATTAAATCGACGGCAATTTTGTTTGGTCGTCATGACAAACTCATCATTGGGGTATTGCAACTGATTACGCTCGCGATGTTGGTTTGGTTAGGGCAGTTCTACCAATTGGGACAAAGTTACTACTGGACCCTTTTGATTGCAGCGTCGTTGTTTGTTTATCAGCAGCACTTAATTCGTCACCGTGAGCGGGAGTTGTGCTTTAAGGCTTTCCTCAACAACAACTATGTTGGCATGGTGATAGCGATAGGGTTATTGGTCGCATTTTGGTAAGCGAAGAAATAAGAAAAAAGGCATCCGATTGGATGCCTTTTTTCTTATTTTGGAAGAAGGTAAAACGGTTACGACTGAAGTTGATGAATACTCTCTTCGATCGTCAGTTTCACTTCTGGATAAAGCAGAGTGAATAGTAATCGTGCAAATTGCTGCGTTTTCTTCGTGTCACAGTTACCATCGTTATCGAGGTATTTTTGCTGTTTGAGTGTATTGAACATAGCGGTAAACACACCTTTATCGAAGAATTCTGGCGCATTTATACCGTGTAAGCGTCCTAAACGTTGAGCAATATCTTGGCTCTTCTGTTCTAGGTCCGATTTACCGAGCTCTGGGTAAGCAACAAGCAAGTTCATCGCGATAGAGTAGCGCTGCAGTGTTTCCGTGATTGTACGACCTAGCAGAACCAAAGGCTGGTTGTTCGACTGATTGATCTCCAGCTTATCACCATCGAGGCTAATCATTTTCTGATCGGCAAACTCATGCAGTGTTTTAACGACCAATTCATTCAACTCGTCTTCTTGATAGCTTAAGAACAACTCTTTCTTCAAGAATGGGTAGATTTGCGCGACATTCGCTTGAATCTTTTCTACCGAGAGGTTGCGCTGACGAATGATCATCTGAGCAATTAATGATGGCAGAGCAAACAAGTGGATGATGTTGTTGCGGTAGTAGGTCATCAGGATCGATTGGCTACGATCCAGCGAAATGATGTCACCCATGCTATCGGTTTCAATCACGAACTTATCAAGCGAAATTGCATGATCGACCAACTCCTCAGCACTTTCGGTAGGGATAGTGGAGGTGCTTGAGTACGGATTATTTTTGAGTAGCTTTAAGTAACACTCAATCTGATTGATCAGCGAGTCACGAGAAAGTGCACGTTGACGAGAAGCAAGCAGTGCGGTTGCACACAAGGTCAACGCGTTTGCCGCCGCCGCATCATTGATGTGCGTCATCATTTTATTAGCAAGGTCGTTCACCACAGGATTCATCCATTGTGGTTTGTTACCACCCATGCTGTCGATGTCTTTCGTCCATTCAGGAGCGTGCTCGTTCAAGTATTGGTTGAGCTGAATTGGCTCACCGAAGTTCACATAGCCCAAACCAAAGTTACGCAGTTTACGCAGAGTACGCAGTACAAGCCCTGCGTTTTCTTTCTCTTTGCGTTTGCCACGCAACTCTTTCGCGTAAGTGCCTACTTCCATTACGTGCTCGTAACCGATGTAGACCGGCACTAGTGTTACTGGGCGGTTTAGACCACGTAGCATTGCTTGGATGGTCATAGCCAGCATACCCGTTTTCGCTTGCAGTAAGCGACCTGTACGTGAACGACCACCCTCACTGAAGTACTCGACTGAATAGCCTTTGGCAAACAGCTCAGCTAGATACTCGCGGAAAATGGTTGAGTACAGTTTGTTACCTTTAAAGCTACGACGAATAAAGAACGCCCCACCGCGACGGAAAAGAGGACCGGCCGGGAAGAAGTTCAGGTTAATGCCTGCCGCAATGTGCGGAGGCACCATGCCTTCATGGTATAAAACGTAAGACAACAGTAGGTAGTCCATGTGACTACGGTGACACGGAACGTACACAATTTCGTGGCCGTCTTGCGCTAAACGACGCACAGTCGAGGCGTTATTGATGTGCAACCCTTGGTACAGCTTTGTCCATAGCCAACTCAGGATGCGGTCGCCGTTTTTCACTAGACCGTAGGAGAAGTCGGCGGCGATTTCATCCATGATGTCGTGGGCTTCTTTACGTGCCTTATCAATCGAGATATTTTTGCTCTTGGCTTCGTCAGCGATCGCCAGTTCAATAGCTGGAGATTTTAATAAACGAGCAAACAACACTTGGCGTTGTGGCAGGTTTGGGCCTGAAGCCGCAAGTTTTTGGCGAGAGAAGTGGATACGCGCCACGCGAGCCAATTTGTGCGCAATTGCGCTGTCGGTACCGTGAGAGTCTGCCATATAACGCAGAGATACCACGGGACTAAAGCGAACCAAGCAGTCGCGTCCTGCCGCCATTACCGCTTTGGCTTTTTGCGGACCATTCATCGGTTGAAGGTAAGGCTTTTGGTTCTCTTCTTTACCTGGCTTACGACCCCAAAGCACGGTTGCAGGGATCATTTGAACATCCAACTCACTGTCCAGTTTATGTAGTTCCAGTAAGTCAGTGAACAGAGAGACAGAATCGGTTGGGACATCATTATCGTTGTTCATCACAGTTGGACGCGCAGCGATAAAGACGAAACGGTTCAGCGTTTTGCCATTGATTTCCAGCGGGCTGAGCGGGTCGGGTAGACCAAGGCTCATGGCTTGTTTTTGCAGTGTCAGCAAATCCACGTTCGAGCGGAACGGTAGGGCATATACAATCGGCTTAGCGAGATCGATATTCAGATCTTCAATCGGGTTCGATGGGATTGTGGTGCCCTTTACCAGTACCGATAAAGGTAGTTTTAGTAATGAACGTGAAAATGATTGTCCAGAAGACATAAAGTTCACAGCCTCAATAGGTATTCAAACAGGCCTAACCTTATTTCAGTGTCCGCTTTGCATGTCTTCTATAGAAAAAGAAATGAGTACGGCAAAAGAAATAAGCCTAGGCGATAAAATTTAAGCGCAGCAAGGATACCAGAAACTGGTCAAACCTTTTAATTTTATTGGCTGTAAATTAGTCGAACTCCTAAGTTGTTGCTTTACTTTGATTAACTGAAAAGGCGGTGTTTTAAACGCATGAATAATGAACTTAGTCAGCAAACGAAGTGCACTCCACAAATAAATTAAAAAACAACCAATTGGGTTTTCATTTGAGCATTTACTGGATATACTCACAGTTAACTGTATAAAAAGACAGGTGAGACATGAAGCCGTTAACGCCACGCCAACAACAAGTCTTCGATTTGATCAAAAGTAAAATCGATGACACCGGAATGCCACCAACTCGTGCAGAGATTGCGCGTGAGCTTGGCTTCCGCTCTGCGAATGCCGCAGAGGAACACCTAAAAGCGCTTGCTCGTAAGCAAGCAATTGAAATTATTCCAGGTGCATCGCGTGGGATTCGTATCCTACTTGATGACTCTGCCGCTAATGACGAACAGGGCTTGCCTTTGATTGGTCAAGTTGCTGCGGGTGAGCCCATATTGGCTCAGGAACACGTAGAAGCGCACTACCAAGTCGACCCTGCGATGTTCAAGCCGCAAGCGGATTTCTTACTTCGTGTAAATGGCGAAAGTATGAAAGACATCGGGATTATGGATGGCGATTTGCTCGCTGTGCATAAAACCCAAGACGTGAGAGACGGTCAAGTTGTCGTTGCGCGCGTTGATGATGATGTGACAGTAAAGCGCTTAGAGCGCAAAGGCTCAACCATATTACTGCATGCTGAGAATGAAGAGTTTGCCCCAATCCAAGTGGACTTGACGTCTCAGCATCTTACGATTGAAGGCTTAGCCGTTGGTATTATTCGTAATACCGATTGGATGTAAGTGTATTTAAGCAGCCCAGTTCATCTGGGCTGTTTTGTCTTTTCTCTTCTTTTCTCTTTTTCTACTTCCTCCAAAAGCTTGCTTATCATCTTGACCTTGTTTGTTTTGAGCAATTTATAAGCTTGATAATGTAATTGATATTCATTATCATCTATTTCAATGTCTATGTTTTCTCTCTGGCGCAGGAAATGCCCATGTCTCAGTCTAAACATCAAGTTCCTAACCATTTATTAAAGCCACTGTTATTGCGTAGCCGTGAAAGCATGGTCGACAATGGCTTGGTGTACGATCCGATTGCTGCTAAAGCGTGTTTGAGCTGTAAGATGGCGCCGGATTGTTTGAGTGGTGATATTGCGCAGAAGCAATTGCTGCACGTGACGCTGACTCAGCTTTGTGACCAGCAGGTTAGTCACTTCTTACAGCAGTATCCCGATGCTTGGATAATCAATGTCGGAGCTGGGCTGGATACCCGCTTTTATCGTTTGGATAATGGACGCTGCCATTGGATAGAGCTGGATGTGACGGAAAATTTGGTATGGCGTCAGCGCTTGTTCCACAAAAATGAACGTTATGAACATCGCTGTGGCAGTGTGGATGAAATGTCGTGGCTAGAGACGTTAGCCATTCCAGAGCAAGCACCAGTACTCATTTTATGTGAAATGGCACTGCTCGATTGCACAGAGCGTCAAGTCGCGAAATTTATTCAAACCTTGGGTCGACATTTTGTCTCTGCTGAACTGTGTATGGTGCTGGCAGGAGATTTAACGGAAACCAAGTGGGGACAAAAGCTTGGCTCTGATCGTTATGCTCATGGCTTTGAAGCGCCTGCAGAACAGATATTGCAATGGTTACCATGGGCACAGTGGGTGAAAGCTTTCTCGCCATTCGATAGATTCTGTTCTCGTTGGAAAGCTTGGCAGCGTTGGCTTAATAAGATTCCAATGTTGAAGCATCGCCTCACGCCAGTCCTCGTTCACATCAAGTGGTAATTGGCTAGTCGTTAAGCGCTCAGGTACACTCGTCGATCTTACTGATGAGGTGCCTGTGACAAATTCAATCTTCTCTCCTTTATCTAACCCAAAAGTTCATCGCCAAGTCTTAGCTTTAGCGATACCTATGGTGCTGTCGAATATTACTGTTCCATTGCTCGGTTTGGTCGATGCTGCGGTGATTGGTCATCTAGACCACGCTTGGTATTTGGGCGGTGTTGCGTTGGGCAGTACCATGATCAGCGTGACATTTTGGCTGCTTGGTTTTTTGCGTATGTCGACCACTGGGTTGGCAGCGCAGTCCTATGGAGGTGAAGACCGAAAGCAACTTGCCTTGGTGTTTATGCAAGGCTCAATCATGGCGCTGCTGTTTGCGTTAGTCTTCCTTATTGCCAATAATCCGATTGCTGATTTGATCTTTGGTTGGAGTGACGCCAGTGCTGAAGTGAAGCACTACGGCATGCAATATTTCTCTATCCGTGTGTGGAGTGCCCCCGCTGCGCTAATGAACTTTGTGTTGTTGGGGTGGTTGCTCGGAACGCAAAATTCCAAAGCCCCAATGTGGATGGTGATGATCACCAACGTGACTAATATTGCCCTCGATTTGTTGTTTGTGATTGGTTTGGGATGGAAAGTAGAAGGCGCTGCGCTGGCATCGGTGATTGCTGACTACTCAGGCATGGGCTTTGGTCTCATGTGTGTCTGGAAAACCTGGCGAGAGAGGCAATTACCCTCACCTCAAAAGCTGCTAACCAGCACTCATCACGGTTTAGGGCGCTTCGTGAAATTGAATCGCGATATTTTCTTGCGCTCTTTGTGTCTGCAAGCGGCTTTTAGCTTTATGACGTTCCAAGGCGCAAGCTTTGGTGATGAGGTTGTCGCTGCAAATGCGGTACTGATGAGCTTCCTGATGATTATCTCGTATGGCATGGATGGCTTTGCTTATGCAATGGAGGCCATGGTTGGGAAGGCGATTGGCGCCAAAGATAGGCAACAATTGAGTGCATCGCTTGTCGGTACTTTTTTTTGGAGTTTGGCTATTTGCTTAGGACTGACCGCGTTCTTTGGTTTGGCGGGATCGCAGTTGATCGCCATGATCACTTCAATTGAGGCGGTACAACAGCAAGCAGCGGTGTATCTACCTTGGCTGGTGGTGATGCCACTTGCGTCGATGTGGTGCTTTCTATTGGATGGCATTTTTGTCGGTGCAACCAAAGGCAAAGACATGCGCAATAGTATGTTTGTCGCGACCAGCAGTTTCTTCGTTGTCTTTTACTTGTTCGCCGAGTGGGAAAATCACGCGCTGTGGTTTGCAATGACGAGCTTTATGTTGATGCGGGGTATTGGTTTAGGGGTTATCTTTCTCTACCAATGGCGTAAGGATACCTTCCTCGCACAATGTTGATATAAAAACAGCAGGTCCAAGCCTGCTGTTTTTCTGTTTGCTATCAAGAAGCATAGATTAGAACAAGCGGTTCAAACCATTCAATGCAGCGACACGATACGCTTCGGCCATCGTCGGATAGTTGAAGGTGGTATTGACGAAATACTCGATGGTATTCGCTGAGCCTTTTTGCTCCATAATGGCTTGACCGATGTGGATAATTTCCGCGGCACGTTCGCCAAAGCAGTGAATCCCTAAAATTTCTTTGGTTTCACGATGGAACAATATCTTCAAGCTGCCGATGTCTTTCCCTGCGATCTGTGCACGAGCTAGATGCTTGAACGAAGAGCGTCCTACTTCATACGGTACTTTCGCAGCTGTTAGCTCTTGCTCGGTTTTACCCACAGAGCTAATCTCTGGGATGGTGTAGATACCTGTTGGAATATCATCAATCAGATAGTTTTCTGCCTGACCTTTCGTAATGGCTTGTGCGACAAATCGCCCTTGGTCATAAGCGGCGCTTGCAAGGCTAGGGTAACCGATGACATCGCCTACAGCGTAAATGTGCTCAATATCGGTTTGGTAGTTACGGTTTACTTTTAGTTGTCCGCGAGAATCCGCTTCCAGACCCACTGCACCCAAATTCAACTTATCGGTGTTACCTGTTCGACCATTCGCATACAACAAACAGTCCGCCTTCATCTTCTTGCCAGATTGTAGGTGAATAATCACGCCATCTTCTGTGCCTTCGATTTTTTCATAGGTCTCATCATTACGAATTACCACACCGCTGTTCCAGAAGTGGTAAGACAGCGCATCTGACACTTCGTTATCCAAAAACTCCAACAAGCGGTCGCGGGTATTGATAAGGTCAGTCTTCACTCCAAGGCCGCGGAAGATAGAAGCGTATTCACAACCGATAACGCCTGCACCGTAAATGATGATATGGCGAGGGTCGTGTTTCAGGCTCAAAATGGAATCACTGTCGTAGATGCGCTCATGCAAGAAATCAACGTCGTTAGGCTGATACGGACGAGAACCAGTCGCGATGACAAACTTATCCGCTGAATAGATTTCTTCTGTGCCGTCGCTTTGCATTACTGCAATTGAGTAGTTATCGATAAATCGCGCGGTTCCGAACAAAAGTGTGCATGAGTTACGGTCATAAAAGCCCTGACGAAGTCGAGTTTGCTTATCAATGACCGATTTAGCATGACCTAAAATGTCAGAAAATGTTGCATGAACGCTGGTGTTGTTTCGACAAAATAGCGGGTTGCTATTAAATTCAATGATGCGGCTAACGGCATGACGCAGTGCTTTTGATGGAATAGTACCCCAGTGAGTACAACCGCCGCCGACACTGCTTTCTTTCTCGACAATGGCAACATTCAGTCCCGCTTTGGTTAATCCCATTGCAGCCCCTTCTCCGCCAGGGCCACTACCGATTACGATCACGTCATAGTGATTAACATGCGCCATGATGCCTTCCTTGTTATATTTGCTTAACATTGCTTTAGCGCGATTTTAACTCATTTACTCTATTGGTACACGTAATGCCTGTTAGAGAGTGGAAGTGATCACGCAGAATCGAACAAAAGGATGATTTGGTATGTTGTATGTCTATAAATTGCATCGAGAACATTGCAATTAGATGCATGCCAATAGTAACGTTCTCCGCGCTCAGAGCGAGCGAAGCAACATATCTTTCTCCGTAGGAGCAAATTGCGTTATATTGAGGCTCTTGTACCCTACAGAAAAAGAGCAAGTTAAGAATGAAATCGATGGGAATCCGCGCACAGCAAAAAGAGAAGACACGTCGATCATTGATCGATGCGGCATTTAGTCAATTAAGTGCGGATCGCAGCTTTTCCAGCCTTAGCTTGCGAGAAGTCGCCCGAGAGGCAGGGATTGCACCGACTTCTTTTTACCGTCACTTCAAAGATATGGATGAGCTAGGCTTAACCATGGTTGATGAAGGCGGTTTGCTACTACGTCAACTGATGCGTCAGGCGCGTCAACGTATTGTGAAAGAAGGTAGCGTAATTCGTACCTCGGTCGAAACCTTTATGGAATTCATTGAAAGTAGTCCGAACGTTTTTCGTTTGTTGTTGCGTGAGCGCTCCGGCACTTCTGCTGAATTTCGTACCGCTGTTGCTCGAGAAATCCAGCATTTTGCGGCAGAATTAACCGAGTATTTAATGAGCACCGGCGTGACCAGAGAAGAGGCGTATACTCAAGCAGAAGCGTCTGTGACTTTGGTTTTCAGTTCGGGGGCTGAAGCTTTAGATTTAGATCGACGTGAGCGCGATGAACTCGCCGAGCGATTGATCATGCAATTGCGAATGATAGCCAAAGGGGCCTATTGGTATCGCAAAGAACGTGAACGTAACCGATTAAAAGGCGGGATAGAATAATGTCGAATGGAAATAAATCTGAAAAGAAAACGCTGATTTTGGCACTGGTTGCAGGTATGTGTGGTGATGCTTTGTTGTCATGGTTGACCATGAGTGAAGTATCGTTTTCAATCTTCCCATTGATTGCACTCGTACTGGCTGTACAAGCTCTTTACCAAGAGTACCTAAATAATCCGGTATCAGAAGATATCCCATTAGTTGGCTTGGCGTGTTTCTTCGTAGGTGCGTTTGGTCACTCTGCGTTTATTAAAGCGCAATACCCAGAAGCAGGCTCAAACTTCTTCGCGATCATGGTTTCAATGATCTTACTCGCATGGATTGGTAAGAAGCTAGGTTTTGTCAGCAAGAAGACTTCTGCGGAGTAAGCAAAACGAATCAAATACAAAAAAGCGAGCCATTGAGCTCGCTTTTTTGTATTTGACGCCGTGGGTTACGCTTTGCGTTCCAATAGCACGCCCGCTTCCATATGGTGGGTAAATCGAAATCTGAATCTTGTAACGTCTTATAAAATCCAACTGTGCATTTTAATGTGTTGTTTTTAATTGAATTTTAATTGTTCATTGTCCAAGGGTGTCTTTAGCCGTACAATGAAAACTCGTCTTTCCCCGTACCCCACGCCGTACCCAGAAATACAGAGGTTTTTCAGTCATGATCAAGCCAGTCGATAAAATTAGTACGAATGCCACGCTGAAAGCATTGAAGCCACAAGGCAAGGAATATTTAATTCCAGATAAGAAAATCGAAGGATTGAATATTCGCGTTCGACCAACGGGCACGATGACTTGGATCTTTCGCTTTCAGGCTGGTAACAAACACGAAAAAATCACCATGGGGCGGTATGTTAAGTTGAAACCGGAAACGGGGATGACACTTGAACAGGCTCGAACAGAAGCGGGGCGTTACCGGAGCTGGCTGGAAAACAATAAAAATCCGAAGCAGGAACTGGCACGTGAACAGCGCGAGCAAGAGGAAGCAAAAACTTTTGATGATGCTTTTGCCAGTTTTGACGAGAAGCGTTTGTCCAAGCAGCTACGAGGAGAACAAGCGAGGGCAACCTATAGCCGGGATATCAAACCATTTCTTGGTCACATCAAACTAGAAGAGTTGAGAATTCATGATCTTAATAAAGTATTTGATGCAAAGGTTGATGAGAATGGACAGCGAAAAGCGGGTGCGATTAGTGCATGCCATAGAATTATCAATCAGGTGATCAACCATGCGCTAGCTTTGAATATGATTGGTGCTCATCCAGCACCACATTTGAAATCCAAGGATGTCGGTGGTGGCTCTAAAGTCACCAAGCGCAACTTGAGCTTTTCAGAGTTGAAGACTTTGCTAACCAGTTTGCCTTCTTGGCGTACAGAGCCTTCTAACGTCCGTTTAATGCAGTTTTTGATCGGGTGTGGGCAACGTATTAGTGCTGTGCTTGAAATGCGTTGGAGTGAGGTAGATTTGCAAGAGAAGGTATGGTTGTTGCCAGCCAGTTCAAAAGAACGTCACACCAAGAGTCAGGAGAGCCGAAAAGTGCCATTAAGTGATTACCTACTGGAACTTCTTAAAGAGCAGCGTGAGAATGTACCAAGCAAATGGAAACTTGTTTGGCCTCAGCTTATGGATGATAAACTTCAAGAACCCGCAGCAGTACGTGCGCTAATCAAACGTAATTTACCGGAAGATTTTGAGCGTTTTTCACCACACGATCTACGCCGCACCTTTATCAGCCGTTGTAGCGAAATGGGGCTGGATATCGTGGCGATTGAAAAGATGGTTGGTCACCAGCTACCAGGTATGTTGCGGGTATATAACCATCACGACTACCTTGAAGAGCAGTTAGTGGTACTGCAAGCATGGGGAGAAAAATTGCAAGCGTTAGATACAAGCAATGTCATTCCTCTAGAGTCGATGAAGTTTGCCTAAGCATTTGTAAAATTCTTAGAGATTATTCTTACTAGTTAGGGGGTGTTACTCTTTATCTGAGTTAAAAATAATCATGGCTCTTAGACTATATGTCCTTCTCCTGTTCATCGATAACATTAACTATCATCTCTTTTATTTCTTAAACTTACGAGCTTAGTGTTTAGATTTATCAACGTACTAAATTCCTTATGCTAAGAGTTCTAACTATGTGGGTCAATTTACTAATCCACTACCACTACCACTACCACTACCACTACCACTACCACTATACAAAATACAAAAAAGCGGCCCCAATCAAGGACCGTTTTTTGTATAAGAAACTAACAATCCGCTACAAGTACCTTAAGTAATATGAGTTATCTTGATGGAGAGGCTCTTATTTATTGCGTTAGTATAGACTGATTACCAAGTGTACTTAATGCCTATACGGTAGCGTAGTTGACGTTCATCTGTAGTGCGGCTTTGTTTTACTTGGCCAACTTCAACGAATGGACGCCAGTTTTCACCATCGATTGTTTTGATTGAGTACATTACGCGCACGTTATGAAGATAGTCGGTTGAACCGTTATCAAATAGTGGCCGCGCGTTGCTGGCCATTTCTTTCCAGAATTGGAATTCGTATTGGAAATCCCAATCACCGGTTTTATAGCCTAGCCATGTATCGAACTGTTGGATTTTCGAATTGTAGCTATTGCCGTCAGTACCTTGTTGACCGTAGTCCCAGAGTTTCCACTTATAACGGCCTTGGACACGGAAGCCATTATCAAATGCATAGTTCAAGCGTACATAAGGCACGTATACAAGACCTGCAGAGGTGAAATCCAGTGAAGCACCGGCTAGACCGACAATGTTTTTGTTGAGTTTTTTGTAGTAAAACGCAGAAAATTCAGAGCCATTCATTGCCATGTCATCAAACGCACCCTCTTTGTTGGAGTAACGAGCATCTAATTCAAAACCAATGTTTTTACCTGTATCTAGGAATGCTTTAAAGCGGTCAGCGTGTTTTTCCGAACCATCTAGATATTGGTGGCGGTATTCAACCGTGGTTTTATAGTCGTTAGCAAAAGCTTGTGCTGATGATGCTGCTAATAAAGAGGCAAGCATAATTTTGGTTGTTGTGTTCATAATAACCTTATTTTTAAGTTGGTATTGGATCTAGTTGTGATGAGTAAATTAGGTGTAAGCATTCGCTGTATTGGCTGGCACTTCTGTCGGGCGCCAAGGATCACCGGTATGCTCAAGCCAAGGCATCAATTCCTCTTCTACTAATTGACGAACTAGGCTTTCGTTTTGTTCGGCGATGTTTTGCATTTGATAAGGATCTTGTTGGTTGTCGTGCAGTACCACGGTGAGCGGTTTGCCTATCTTGCGATCCATCATCAAGGTGTAACGATCGGTTCTTACGCCGCGACGACCATAAGATTGGCCGCCGTAAGGCATAAAGGTGTAGAACTGGGATGTTGGCTTGGTATCGCCTTCAAGCCCTTGCAAGGTATTGGCGAAGTTGGTGCCTTCTACGGTATCTGGGATCAGCTCAGGCATACCCATTAAGCCAAACAAGGTTGGGTAAATATCAGGGGCCGAGAAGAGAAGATCGTCTTGGCGCGGAGCCAGTTTTCCAGGCCAGCGGAACATCATAGGGATCCGCATGGATTCATCGTAGTGATTGTTTTTGGTTGGTTTACCGTGTGAACCTAGGCAGCAACCGTGATCAGAGAAGAACACAACTAAGGTCTCTTCTTCGAGACCAAGACGATCCAGTTCATCGACAATACGACCAAACTGTTCATCAACGCCATTTACCATAGCCATGTATTCTTTAAAGAACTCAGGTCCGTACCCCTCAAGGTATTCTTTATCCCACTGCACATTTGGGCGGGTATTTAAGCTTTTTGATGTTTGTCCTTCGAGGCGATCGAGATACTTTTGTGGTACTTGATCGTAAGGAGAGTGCGGTGGGTTCATCGACACCACTAACGTGAAAGGTTTGTCGTTATCACGGTAAGCGCCATTTTCGTTTCGAAGGTACTTAATCGCAATATCGGCCTCATGTTCAGGGCTCCACTGATTAACGCGAATAGGTTGATCTCGCGGTGTTTCATTGGTCCAGTACATTGGGGTGAGGTGTCTATCGTAAGTACCGTATGAATACCAGAAATCAAAACCATGGCGGCGATCTGGCGCTGTCCAATCATTCCAATACCGTCCTTCCATTGGGTTGTTATAACTCGGCACGAAAGGCGCTTCAGGCGTATCAAGGTGCCATTTGCCGATATAACCCATGCTGTAACCTTGATCTTTCAAGATATCAGACCAAGTCGTGGTCTGTTTTTTCAGCTCAATACCAAAGTCTTTCCCGCCGAATTTACCAGGCATCGCAGTATGGCTATTGCCCTGAATACCGTTGCGATACGGGTATTGCCCTGTCATCAACATGCCGCGAAAAGGGGTACAAAGTGGAAAATTAGAGACTGCTTGGCGAAGCACCACACTTTGTTTCGCAAAACGGTTTAAATGAGGTGTGCTCGATGGGTCTTGCTTCATAAAGCCCAGTGCGTGAGCGCGCATTTCGTCGGGAAAGACGATCAGCAGATTGGGTTTCTTTTTCGGCGTTGCCAGCCCTTCACTCGATGCTAACGAGGAAGGCGATGTTGCACATCCTGCTGTTGCCGCAACAGCACCGGTGGCTGCCATGCCTTTAAGTAAGCTACGTCGCGAAATAGACATAGGTTCTCCTGAAGTGAAACGTATTGGATGTTTAAAAACAAATGAAAGGGTGTATTCCTTTCATCGCCCTTGTGTTTTGTTATTTTTTACACCTAGCCAAGCAATTAAATGTTCGATTACTTGCGAATCGCTTTGTATCGTAAGTTATCGAAATGTCAATGGCTGTGTAATTGATCACAAAAAAAAAATCGAAAGCTTTTTAGCGCTATGACCGAAAGCTACCGACGGTGATATGTCACACAAATCGTGTAAGTTGGAGGCTGGATTGTGGCTTTACGTTTGGCATTCGCTATTACGAGGGTTATGATATGAACAAATGCGTAAGAGTATGTAAGAGTAAACGCAACAACACGAAAGATTGTGAAAGAGATCAAAAGTTTTCATTTCTTGTGTTGTTGCTTTCGTTTTTAGGTGTAAGCTGTATTCGAAATCAAGCGAAAGAGATTTCGCTGGTTTCGTAAGGAGACAAGGTAAAAGTGAAAAGTGCAGTCGAAAGGCGCATGGAAATTGTCAACGTGGTTAACCGTGATGGAAAAGCCCGTGTCGAGGACCTTGCCGCACAGTTTGATGTCTCTAGTGTCACTATTCGTAGTGATCTCAGTTTGCTGGAAAAAAATGGTTATGTTGTTCGTTCACACGGCGCTGCCATTCCAAATACTGGGGTGATTGCTGAGTTGACTGTTCATGAGAAGCGCCGCCAAAATACTGGCGTTAAATCTCTTATCGGTCAGGCTGCAGCGAAACTTATCGAAAGTGGTGACACTGTAATTCTGGATTCGGGAACGACTACGCGAGAAATCGCAACCAGCTTGAAGTCGCTGGAAGATGTAGTGGTTATGACCAATGGTCTGGATGTTGCAATGGAGTTGGCGTCAGCGCCTGGAGTAGAGGTTCTGATGTCGGGTGGTGTACTTCGTAAGAATGCACTCTCTTTTTCGGGCTCACAAGCTGAATATAGCTTAAAGAATTGCCGCTTTGATAAAGTATTCTTAGGCGTTGATGGCTTTGATTTAAGAGCAGGTATCACAACACACAGCGAACAGGAAGCTAGTCTGAATCGTTTGATGTGTGAAATTTCTGAACAAGTGATCGCAGTTGCTGACTCAAGTAAGTTTGGTAAACGTAGCTGTTATATGATCCGCGAATTCGGAAATATTGATATCTTAGTAACCGATTCTGACATTCCTGAAGACTACGTACAGGGTCTTCGTGAAATGAAAGTTGAAGTGATTATCGTCGATAAAGAGTAACTTCCCGCCTAACTCTATAACAGCATTTCAGATGTGTATTATGGAGTTAGTATATGAACACCCTTCAAAATCTCGTTCAACGCCATAAAGCAGGTGATAAAAATGGTATCTATGCCGTTTGTTCTGCTCACCCTCTGGTGATTGAAGCAGCGCTTAAGCAGGCGTTGAACGACGAATCGTTATTATTAATTGAAGCTACCTCCAATCAGGTCGATCAGTTCGGCGGTTATACAGGAATGACACCTGTCGACTTTCGCAACTATGTATTGGAGCAAGCAGAATTACTTCAATTCCCAACGGAAAAGCTCATTTTAGGTGGTGATCATCTAGGTCCTAACCGCTGGCAGGCGCTTAACGCTGAAGAAGCTATGCGTAACGCTGATGATTTGATTGCGGCTTATGTGGTGGCTGGTTTCAAAAAAATTCACCTCGACTGCAGCATGTCTTGTCTTGGTGACCCTATTCCTTTATCGGATGAAATTGTTGCTGAACGTGCAGCAAGATTGGCAAAAATTGCGGAAAGCACCGCGATCTCAACCTTTGGTTCAAGCGATCTTTCCTATGTGATTGGCACTGAAGTGCCGGTACCGGGTGGAGCGGAAGAAGAGCTTAATGAGTTGGAAGTCACCTCTCCTGAAGCGGCGGTAAAAACGATTGAGTGTCATAAGATTGCTTTCGAAAAGGCGGGAGTCGCTGATTGCTGGTCGCGAGTGCTTGGTTTAGTAGTGCAACCAGGTGTGGAGTTTGACCACACTGGTGTGATTGATTTCTGCCCTGAAAAAGCCGTCGCACTGAGCACGGTTGTCAATAATTACGATCATCTGATTTTTGAAGCCCATTCTACCGATTACCAAACCGATAAAGCCTACCAAGCTTTAGTTGAAGGTCATTTTGCTATTTTGAAAGTGGGCCCTGCGTTAACTTTCGCAATGCGAGAAGCGCTCTTTAACCTTTGCGATATTGAAGAAGAAATTGTCCCTAAAGCTCACTGTTCCAATCTGCGAGAAATGATTGAGCAGCAGATGTGTAGCGCGCCCGGTTATTGGAATAAGTATTACCACGGTGATGAACATCAACAACGCTTTGCTCGTTGTTACAGCTTTAGTGACCGTATTCGTTATTACTGGCCAGATGAACAAATTCATCATGCACAAGAAAAGTTGTTCACCAACTTATCGCGCACAGGCATTCCACTTCCCCTATTAAGTCAGTATTTGCCTGAACAGTTTCAAGCGGTTCGTGCTGGACTGATTGAATCTGAGCCGCAGGCTTTGGTTCTCGACAAAATTCAGCAGGTTCTTCGTAGCTACGCGAAAGCCTGTAAGCAAACTAAAGGTTAAGAGGTACAACATGAACCAGTATTTGGGCTACTCAGAGCAAGATCTTGACAGGTTAAAAGCTGTCTGGACCGCGAAAGAAGTTGAGCAACAGCCTACCTGTTGGCGAAAAACGCAAGCGACTTTCAGTGAGTGTTTTTCCGCTATCGATACGTTTATGAGCAAGGTGTTAGCGCACCACGACTTACGTATCGTCATGACGGGGGCGGGAACTTCGGCTTTTGCTGGGCGCGCGTTAGCACCAGCATTAGCTGAAAAAACAGGTCGCCGAGTGGAAGCTGTAGCAACAACCGATTTGGTTTCAAACCCATATCAGTATTTTGCGGAAGATCTACCGACGCTGTTGGTGTCATTCGCCCGCTCTGGTAATAGTCCGGAAAGTGTGACGGCTGTTGAGCTTGCTAATCAATGCTTAAGCGATTGCTATCACTTGGTACTGACGTGTAACGGTGAAGGAAAACTTTATCAGAAGAGTCTGGATGATAGTCGTTGTTTTGCACTGTTAATGCCAGAAGAAACCAATGATAAATCCTTCGCGATGACTTCAAGCTTTTCTTCGATGATGATAGCGGCATTTTCGATTCTTGATCACAAACATGACCATTCGAAAGAGATTGAAAGAATATCCTTATCTTCTGAGGGGCTGATCAAGGAAAATAATATACCCATCAGTAATATGGCTGTCATGGATATTCGCCGCGTCATTTACCTTGGAAGTGGTGGTTTGCAAGGGCTTGCTCAGGAATCGGCATTGAAACTCCTCGAACTAACAGCAGGTAAAGTCGTGGCGACATACGAGTCACCATTGGGCTTTCGTCATGGACCTAAATCCATTGTGGATAAGCAAACGTTGATCGTGGTGTATATCTCGAATAATCCATATACCCGTCAATACGATCTCGATCTACTCGCTGAACTTCGACGCGACAAAATCGCATGCAAAGTCATTGCTATTACTGCCCAACTTGATGAGCAAGTCACCAGAGGTGATTACTGGTATGTACCTGCAATGGAAACCGCGACCGATATCGAGCTCCTTTTTCCATATGTTATTTTCGCTCAGCTCTATGCATTCCACCGTGCATTAGTGCTGGGCTGCACCCCTGATAACCCTTGTCCTACCGGTGAGGTAAACCGAGTTGTTCAAGGTGTCACTATTCATAATTTTAATAAGTAGACAGGAAGAACTCTTATGACTGCACCTAACATTGTTTGGACCCGAATTGATGAGCGCCTATTACACGGTCAAATCCGTATCACTTGGGGTAAGCACACTGAAGCTAACTTGATCCTCGTTGCCAATGATGAAGCTGCTGAGGGGCCTAATGCTGCCTTTATGCAGGCTGGAATGAAAGCCTCTGCTGGTGGTGAGTATGCTGTTCGCTTTTTTTCTATCCAAAAAACGATCGATGTGATCCACAAGGCATCGGAGAAGCAGAAGATCTTCATCTTATGTAATAACCCTACAGATGTTGCTCGGTTAGTGGAAGGTGGTGTGCCTTTAACGCACTGCAATGTTGGCAACATGCATTTTCATGAGGGGAAACGTCAGATCGCCAAGACAGTCTCGGTCGATGAGAAAGATATTAATGCCTTTGAACGTATGGTGGCTCGTGGTGTGACTTGTACTGTGCAAAACACGCCAGATCAATCACCGGTTAACGTTCTTGAACTTGCCATGACGTCGGCGTAAGCCGCGTCATACCCCACTACAAAAAGGAATAAATCATGTTTTTTGAAGCTACGCTGGTCGCAATATGGGCGTTCTTCTGTGGTATCGATAAATACGATGTCGCGTTGAACATCCACCGTCCACTCATTACAGGCCCGGTGGTGGGCTTGATTATGGGTGATATGCAAATTGGTCTGATTGCTGGTGCAACCTTGGAGTTGGCTTGGCTAGGCTTGGTGCCGAACGCGGGTGCTCAGCCGCCTGATGTCACCATGGGTACGATTGCTGCGGTTGCTTTTGCTGTCATGACAGGTCAATCAGCCGAAGTTGCAATGGGTGTGGGTATGCCGATTGCGGTATTGATGCAAATGTTGGTGATCGGCTTCTTCGCACTGACTGCATTCACCATGGGTAAAGCGGATCGTTTTGCTGAAAGTGCAGACTCGGCAGGAATAGACAGGCTACTGATCACCACCATCTCGTTACGCTCTTTGCTGTATGCCTTGGTTGCTTTCATCACTGTTTACTTCGGTGAGCACGCAGCAAGCTGGATTGATGAAAACGCACCGAAAGTATTGCTAGAAGGTCTAGGCATTGGTGCCAAGATGGTTCCTGCGATTGGTTTCGCAATGCTACTTAAAATCATGTGGTCAAAAGAAGTGGCGGGTGTGTTCTTCATTGGCTTTGTGATGACAACGTACCTCAAGCTCCCAATTATGGCAGTAGCAATTCTAGGCGCTTCAGCCGCAGCACTTTACTACTTCTTCAGTGGCAACAATGGAAGTTCTAACAACCAACAAGTAGAGGAATTCGAAGATGGCATCTGATATCACAGCAGGCACTTTAGCCGGTAAAAACACCAAGGTTCAGGAAAGTCTGGTTGATGATATTGATTCATACGAAGACACCACACCACGCAAAGTGATTTCGAAAAAAGATCTTTGGATCTGTGCGTTACGTGGCCTGTTCATGGAAGGTAACTTTAACTTTGAACGTATGCAAGCGGGTGGTTTTGCTTATTCCATCATCCCGGCACTGAAAAAGATCCACGGCGATAATAAGCGTGATTTCGCGAAATCATTAAAGAACCATCTGCAGTTCTTTAATGCCAGCCCTAAGTTGTTCACTTTCTTGCTTGGCACAGCTATCGCAATGGAAGAGAACAAAGAAAAACCATCGACCGTTAACGTGATGAAAGTTGCGGGTATGGGACCAACGGGCGGTATTGGTGATGCAATCGACCACATGACCTTGATGCCACTGACTCTGGCGCTTGGTGCCTCGATTGCGATGGAAGGCTCGATTGCTGGTCCATTCGTGTTCTTCTTCCTATACCAAATTGTGCACTTCGCGGTTTACTTTGGCTTGATGTTCATGGGCTACAAAGCGGGTACCGCTGCGATGGTGAACATGAGTGACGCCACCGAGAAGCTCGCCAAAGCCGCCAATATCATGGGTATCTTCGTGATTGGGGCACTGTCGGCCACCTTTATACGGGTGCAAACCACGGCCTCACTCGAACTCGGCGGTAAGGTCGTAGAGCTGCAAAGCGCCTTGTTCGACAAGATCATGCCGAACATTCTGCCGCTGGCCTTGGTGTTCTTCATGCTCAAAATGGTGAAAGGCACAGGTTTCTGGGCGAAACCACCAGTGTTGATTTTCTCAACGCTTGCCGCTGGTGTAGTTGGTCACTTCCTCGGCATTTTGTAACTCAGACGTTTCGATAGCTTGGGGGGAGTCACTCATCCCCCCTTATCAAGGATTTTAAGATGATTGGTATTGTAGTTTCAGGCCACATTAATTTCGCCACCGGCATGCAGTCAGCAGTGAAAGCTATTGCTGGCGAGCAAGAACAAATGGTGTTTATTGATTTTGTGGAATCAATGTCGACTGAACAGCTAGAAGCGCAACTTCGCGCAGCAGCGAAAGACGTAGATTCAGGTGAAGGGGTTTTGTTTCTGACCGATATTCCGGGTGGTTCACCGTGTAATCGTGCACTAGCCATTCTAATGGATACCCCGAATGTTGAGCTGATTGGCGGTGCTAATTTGCCAATGATTGCGAATGCAGCATTCGAGCGTGAAGACGCTAATTTACCTGATTTGGTCGCGATGTTGTTGGAAATTGGTACTTCGTGCATGCAAGACATGCGCAAAGAAGTCGAAGCTTTGATGCAGCCAGAGCCCGTGGCTGAGTGCGAAGACGGACTATAACTATGCGTTACGCTTTACACGCCGATCGGGTGTTTACGCCCAAAGGCATAGAGACAGATACCTTAGTGATTGTCGCTGATGGAAAAATTGAAGCTGTCACGACGGTGTTTCCTGATGATTGCCCGATTGTTCGCCTTGAAGGTCAATCTTTGATGCCCGGTTTCATTGATATTCATATCCATGGTCGCTTGGGCGCAGATGTGATGGATGCCTCTGATGAGGCGTTGCAAACCATTGCCAACGCACTGCCTCAAACGGGTGTCGTCGGTTGGGTTGGCACAACGGTTACTGCGCCGTGGGACGATATTTTGAATGCGCTTGGTCAAGTTCGTCATTTCACTTCGCAAGCTCAGTCTCAAGGCGCTGAATTGTTAGGGAGTTTTTTAGAAGGGCCGTATTTTACCGAGCCTCATCGTGGCTCTCATCCAACGGCGTATTTGAAATCACCTTCTATCACTGAGTTAGAGCAGCTGCACCAAGTCGCAGGTGAGTCATTACTTCGCGTGGCGGTTGCGCCAGAGGCGGAGGGAGCAATGGCTGCGATTAGCTGGTTAGCCGAGCAAAAGATTAAACCGTCAGTTGCTCATACTGATGCAACGTTTGAACAGGTGACTGAAGCGCATCAACGCGGTGCGGATTGCGGGGTACACTTATTTAACGGGATGCGCGGTTTACACCATCGTGAACCGGGATGTTGTGGCGCGGTGCTCTATCACAACATGCTCGCTGAATTGATTGCTGATGGGATCCATGTGAATCCCGTCATGATGGAACTGGCTTATCGCCTTAAAGGTCATCAAGGTATTGCGCTGATCACAGACTGTATGCGCGCTGGTGGCTTGGACGATGGTGAATACTTACTTGGCGCGCAGACCATTACGGTAACGGATGGCGCAGCTCGCACTGCTTGCGGTTCCCTTGCAGGCAGTACCTGTAGTTTAGATCAAGCATTACGCAACATGGTATTCGACTGCCATGTTCCTGAATGGGAAGCGGTGCAAATGGCATCGTCTGTTCCCGCAAATTACCTAGGGCTTGCTCATCGTCTCGGCAGTATTGCCGCAGGCATGGACGCCAGCCTGATTGTGATGAATGAAACATTACAAGTGCAAGGAACCTTAATTAAAGGTGAGTGGGCCTATCAAACACAAGTGACCCAATAGGGTCAGGTTTTTTGCCAAACAAACGAATACGAGGTATAACATGGAAATTCGTCAACCAATTCATAGTGAACACGCTAAACAATTAGATACCGCCGGGCTTCGTGAGCAGTTTCTTATCGAAAATATGTTTCAAGAAGGTCAACTTAATCTGACTTATAGCCATATCGACCGCATTATTGTTGGCGGTGCTGTACCGACTGATGAAGCGTTAATGCTTGAGGGCGGCAAAGAAATCGGTGTTGATTATTTTCTTGAGCGTCGCGAACTAGGAGCAATCAATATCGGCGAGCCGGGTTTGGTGATTGTTGACGGTGAAACTTACGAGATTGGTACGCGTGAAGCGATTTACGTCGGCAAAGGGGCTAAAGAGGTTAAATTCGAAAGTGTATCGGCACAGAAACCAGCACGTTTTTACGTGAACAGTGCGCCAGCCCACATGACGTACCCAACTCGTAAAATCACTCGTGAAGATGCCTCACCAGAAACCCTAGGCAGCCAAGAAAACTGCAACGTTCGTACCATCAATAAGTACCTGCATCCTGCGGTATTACCAACATGTCAGCTATTGATGGGGCTAACTGAACTGGCTCCGGGTAGTTTGTGGAATACCATGCCTTGTCATACGCATGAGCGTCGCATGGAAGTGTACCTGTACTTTGACATGAAAGACGACAACATCGTTTTCCATTACATGGGCGAGCCACAAGAAACCCGACATATTGTGATGCGTAACGAACAAGCGGTGATCAGCCCTAGCTGGTCAATTCACTCAGGGGTTGGCACAGCGGCTTACACCTTTATTTGGAGCATGGTGGGAGAGAACCAAACCTTCCATGACATGGACCATGTCGCGATGAGCGATCTGAAGTAACCCACTCTCTCAATTAGCGGTATAGCGAATAGCTATTGGTTTTCATTGCTTGCTATACCGCCCAGCTTAAATTAGGAATTCCAAATGAATATGTTTGATCTTTCAGGCAAAGTTGCCATCGTAACTGGCTGTAATACGGGTCTTGGTCAGGGTATGGCGTTAGGGCTGGCGAAAGCGGGCGCAGATATTGTTGGTGTGGGTCACCAAGCAGCTCCAGAAACCCAACAACAAGTGGAAGCGCTGGGTCGTAAGTTCCACTACATTACGGCTAACTTAATGGAACAAGATAAGCTTGAAGCCATTGTAGCGGAAGCGGTTGAGGTGATGGGGCAGGTTGATATTTTGATTAACAACGCAGGCATCATTCGTCGTGAAGATCTGCTGAAATTCTCAGAATCAGACTGGGATGATGTGATCAACATTAACCAGAAAACCTTGTTCTTCTTATCACAAGCGGTTGCTAAGCAATTTGTTAAACAAGGCAATGGCGGCAAGATCATCAATATCGCTTCAATGCTGTCTTACCAAGGCGGTATCCGCGTTCCTTCTTACACCGCGAGTAAGTCAGCGGTTATGGGCTTAACCCGTGCCTTGGCAACGGAACTTGCCGAGCACAACATTAATGTCAATGCGATTGCACCGGGCTATATGGCAACCGACAACACTGCGGCTCTGCGTGCAGATGAAGCGCGTAATGCGGCAATTCTAGAGCGTATTCCTGCGAATCGTTGGGGCTTGCCAGCAGACTTAGAAGGCCCAGCAGTATTCCTTGCCTCTTCTGCGAGCGATTACGTAAACGGCTACACCATTGCAGTTGATGGTGGTTGGTTGGCGCGTTAAGCAAGCAGGCGAAAGAAAAGGGAAAAGGGAGAAGCAAGATGACGTTAGGCACTAAACAAGCCATTCTCGATACCATGAAGCGGGTATATCGCTACCAAGCGGCTAATCAAACCCGCAGCGTGATCCGCCGTAGCGGTAAAACGCGCTTTATTAAAGATACCGATTGGGAACGAGGTGTATTTTGGTCTTGTACCTCGGCAGCATGGCTAGCAACCGATGACTCTGAATACCTCGACGGCGTGATGAATTACGCGCTGCACACCGGTTTCCGTACGGGTCCCAATGCACGCTTTGCCGATGACCACATCTGTTGTCAGGCATATCTTGATGTTTACCCTGTGGTGAATCAACCTGAAGCCCTTGAGCCGACGATCAAAGCGTTGGAGCTGATGGTTGAGAACCCAGAGCCAGGACGTAAAGATTGGTGGTGGTGTGATTCATTATTTATGGCGCCGCCAGCCTTTGCTGCCTTGTCGCAGCAAACCGGTGACAGTAAATACCTTGATTACATGAACACCGCTTACTGGGATTCAGTTGATCATTTGTTTGATCCAGAGACCGGTTTGTTCTATCGCGATCATCGCTACATTCCAGATGGCAGTGGCAATGAATTGCGCGAAGCGAATGGCAATAAAGTGTTCTGGAGCCGAGGTATCGGCTGGGTATTAGCCTCTGTACCGCGATTAATGGCACGCATGCCAGAAGACTATAGCGAACGTAGTCGTTACCTTGAACTTTTTAATAATCTTGCGGCTGAGGTAGTGAAATACCAACAAGATGATGGTTTTTGGCGAACCAGTTTGCTCGACCCTGAAAGTTTCCCTGCACCTGAAAGTAGTGCCACTGCGCTGTTTTGTTATGGCTTAGCATGGGGGATTAATACCGAGCAACTTGATCGTGATACTTACCTTCCAGCGGTTGAAAAAGCATGGGCCGCTTTGCAGGGCTGTATTCACGACAACGGCATGATGGGCTGGGTACAACTTCCTGCCTTTAATCCGCGTGATGTGAAGTTTGAGCACAATATCGATTATGGCGCTGGGGCGTTTATGCTCGCGGCGACAGAAGTTGCAAAGCTTGCCGAGTAATTAATTTGTATTTGATTAAAGCTGAGTCGTTATAACTCGGCTTTTTTTATATTTAAATATTGGAGAAGGAGATAACGACTGACAATTTATAAGGAGAGTTACCATAAATATTTAGCCATTAATAAACATATTAAATATAAGCGTCGTTATTTCTTCTACTCAGAGTTAAGCGCTGTAATGATTACTTGTGGCTGAAATTTAACCCTATATGTATTTATATTTAAGGATAAATGATGTCTATAACACGAAGACGGTTTATGAAAGGTGCAGCGGTAAGTGGTGCGTTGGCTGCCACTTCACCAGTGCAAGCTTTTTCACAATCAAACCAACCTGTTGCGTTAAATACCCCGACTAACCCCAAGAACATCCTCATTATTACAGCAGATCAATTAGCCAAAAAAGCGGTGGCAGGCTACGGTAATACGTTTGTAAAGACTCCTGCTATAGATAGCTTAATCCGACGTGGTCACCGCTTTGAAGAGGCTTATTGTGCTTTCCCTCTTTGTGCTCCGTCTCGGGCTTCATTTTGGACGGGCAAACTCCCACATCAAACAGGCGTGTACGCAAATAGTAGCCCTAATATTCCACAATCGATGCCAACATTAGGTCAGATATTTACTCAAGCTGGTTACGAATGCGTTCACTTTGGCAAGCAGCATGATTATGGTTCATTAGATGGCTTTAAACGAGCACAGCAAGTTGAAAAAGAGTTAGCGTCGAATAGTGCTTTCCCTGTCAATTACGATAGTCGAGAAGATGTTTATTGCCTTGAAGAAAGTGTGAAGTATTTAAAGCAGTATGACGGTAAAAAGCCATTTATGATGGCAGTAGAGTTTAATAATCCCCATAACATTTGTGGTTGGGTTGGTGCTTTTGAAGGCGAGCATGGAGAGGTAGAGGGGATAGGTGAGTTACCGCCATTACCCGATAACTTCGACACTGAAGCGGATTTAATGACACGATCTAAATCTGTGCAATATTCGTGCTGTACTCATAATCGAACAAGACAATCAACACAATGGAATACACTTAATTTTAGACAGTATTTAAAGGCTTATTATCATTATACCCAGTTGGCTGATGAGTGTATTGAACAAGTATTAGAGACTTTGCGTCAGCGAGGGCTTGAAGACGAAACATTAGTCGTATTTTTTTCTGATCATGGTGACTCAATGGGAGCGCATCGTTTAGTGACGAAAATGAATTGGTTTTATCAAGAAACCACGAATGTACCTCTCGTCTTTTCAGGTCCAGGTATTACTGCGCGTCAAACTCATAATGAGTTGGTTTCCTTGTGTGATTTATTGCCAACATTATGTGATTATGTTGGAATAGCGCCGCCAGCCCAGCTTTATGGCCGCTCACTGTTGCCGCTGTTACGTGGAGAAAAGGTCGAAAATTGGCGTCAAGAAGTGGTATCTCAATGGCATACTAATCGGGAAATGACCATTCAACCGGGCAGAATGATGCGCACGGAACGATACAAGTACATAGTGTATCAAGAAGATAATGACGAAGAACTCTATGATTTATTGACGGATCCCGGTGAAAAGACAAATTTGAGCAAGATGAGTGAGTTCTATCCGCTGTTAATGCAAATGCGAGCTCAGTTTAAATCCTATTTGGCAGAGCAAGTGGATCCATTTCTCACTCAAGAAGCTGTTATTGATCAACGTTGGCGAGCTCATCCAGTTGGTTATAAACACCATAAAGGTGATTCATCAATTGATCTTTATCTACGTAATATTCGGCCGTTAGAGAAGCAGCAAGATTATGCGGCAGTTGAAAAAGCGAAAAGAGAGGTTATCGCCAAGGCGAGAGCGTCCACTTGTAAAGTGTGAGGCTAGCTTCGATCCTAATAAATATAACCAGCAGCTGTAATAGCTGCTGGTTTTTTCTTACTTATACTTTTTTCAGCATGAATTTTTCAGGTTTTGCGTCTTTGGTGGTAACACGTACTTTGGTGTTTCCTTCGGTAGTAGATTGGACAGAGATTTGACCGTTGCTACCTATCAATTGCCATTGCCCTTTGAGCGTAAACTCGCTGCTGACGGGTTGCGATAGGTTAAAGCGCCAATCTCTATCGTAAATACTGACTTCGACTTGCTCGCCATTGGCGTCCACTTGCTCAGGATCTTGCCCTTGGTAGAGCGCGAGATCTGGATTAACCACACTCAGTGACAATTGATCTTGAGTTGGATTTGCTTGAAGCATGATTTGGCTTGCGCTTGCCGATGACAACACCCAACCCGCTTGATTGGTTGTTGTTGGGCTAAAGAACGCATAGCCTTCGACACCTTGCTCTGTTCTTACCGCGTGCAGTTTTTGGTCTTTTTGCAGCACTGTATAGATTGGTTTCACAGCATCTTGAGCGGCGATCTTAATCGCATACTCATAGTTGCCATTGGTCGGTGCTTTGCCATGCTCTATCACAGCGGTCGCAAATTGACCTGTTGTTGGTGCGCCATCATCTTCGTCATTGGATTGCTGCATTTGATAGGTGAAGTGAACTTGCTGTCCCGCACTGCTGGTCACAAAGTAGCGATTGCCTGCTGGGTCTAGCAAAGTGGTGTCGTTGGCGTAGATAGAATCGGTACCAAGCGTATCAATCTGTTGTCCATTGATTTCGACTGGCTCAAGGTTTTTTACACTGTGCTGGAATAACGTCGTTTGGGTTTCGTGCTCAGCAATATCGTTTTTGATGCCAGACCCCAGCGCGACTACCTTATTCCCAAAGATGAAATAGGATTTATGGGCGTAGAAGCTCTGCTGTTGGTATTTTTTATGCCCGTGCAGCGTCATCGCAAACATTGCATTGTCGTAGCCTAGAGTATTGGCACCTGAGTAGCTTTCAGTAGATAACAGCATCTCCTCAATGCCAGCCCCGGGCAATTGGTTCAACTGAGCACGAAGTTCGTTATTTGGCATTTGAATCGTGGTTGTGCCCGGGTAGCGATTCCAGTCCCAGCCATCATGGCTAAACGCCCGTTTGCTCAGATCGGCTGGCGTGATCTCAAGTTGACCATATTGCAGGTAACGTCCATAAAGGTTGTTGGCAGCATAGGTTTCGTTGCCCACTAAATAGCGACTAAATCCTCTGGCGGTCGCAAGCCAAGACTGTGTGGTATCAACAGGATTAGCGCCTCGTGCGATCGCCATAGACGCGTAGTTTATCGCCCATACCCCAGTCGGTTCTTTTTCGGCAGGGATTCCTTCAAAGCTCGGCTTGTTGGTTAAGTTCGCGTAGGCAGCAGCAAGTTCGTGATCGATAGCATCGGATTGATCAGGAGCACCAGATTGTGCCATCCACTTAAATGGGGTCGCAGATATCTTTTGCTTACCGTCTGGGTGACGACCACTTAATACAATCGGGGTTTGAGTTTCTTTGGTGTAAACCCGCATTTTGAGTAAGACGTCTTTGATCCTTTCATGCGCTTGTTGAGAGATCTGGTAGTTACTGTGACTTAAACCAAAAATAACCCCAGATAAGCCACCAAAAGCATCTTTGCCATAGGCTGGGTAATGTTGTGAGTGATGGAATACACTGCCATCGGGTTTAAAGCCACCGCCTAAACCATCAGAGCTTAATAGCGTGGTGCTTAACCATGACTGCAACTGATGAAGCATGGTTTGGCGCTGCGCCTGATCGGGCAGTAACAAAAAGCTCTTTGTCATCCATTGCAATTGGGTATTAAGAATATCCACGTTAGAAGAGTTAATGTCTTTTTCTTGTTCGTATACGCGGCCTGTCGCGTTAAACCACATCATGGATTGCTGAGCTTGTTGCAGTAGCTTCTCTTTTGCCAACAGTTTGCGGCTAAGAAATAGCGCGTCAAAGAACTCCCGTGTCTGGTAACCAACATGAGTGATGATTTGGAAACCAGAGCCACCTTCCCAACCTTGGTCAAAGGCGTATCGCGCTGCGTCGGTGAAGGCTTTTTCTAACGCCGCTTTATTTTCGCTTGAGAGTGACTGAGTGCGAAGGTATTTAGCGGTTTCCAGCATGGTTTTACCCAGCGTCCGAATACTCATGGTGTCAGTGAGCATAGCCAGAGTATCGTCACTCACTATGCCTGTTTTTAGGAAGTTGTGTCTTTTGGGGTGATCGAGTGGTTTACCCACATAGCTGCCATCATTGTTTTGGCTGATCATAAACGCTTGGTATTTCGCTAAGTTATCATCAATCTTTTGTTGGGAAATGACTTGCTGACTATTTACCCCTAAGTGTTTATCGAAGTTTTGATACAAGACAGCGGTATCACCTTGGCTGTCATCAAAGGCAAGATCGTAGTTAAAGCTTGGCTGTTGGTCGCGCAGCATTTGATCGTACATCAATAATGCCGTCCAGTTTTTACTGGCCATGTTAACGACATTAGGGTTAACAAAAGGCTGCTGGATATCGGCGGTTGGCCAGCGGTTATCGACAGGAACAGCCATCATTGCTTGATCAAAATAGAGCGTGCCGTCGGTGTCGGGAGCTGTGACGGTTAAGCGGTTCATGCCTGCGCTAGGCGTGCCTTTCATATCCCTAAACGGCACTGATATACCGCGCCATCCTTTGAAGTTTAAGCCATAGCTAAATTGACTCTGCTGGTTGTCATCGGTGCCAAATTGAAATGTCAGTGACTTATCGGATGGTGTTTCGTTGTAGATCCACGCCATGAAAGTGTAGGGGGTGATGTCACTGTCATCGGTTTTATAGCCAATATCTTGGGAGAAAACTAATTGGCTATTAGGGTTAAAACGCCACTGCAAAGCATTATTACCATCTTTGAAGTGTTTATTGCTGATCGTTAATGGCTTTATCGACGTTGTTGTAATCGACGAGGGGAGTCCCTGTTCAAAAAAATACATATACCCGCCGGGTTCGGTTTTTCCTGCTCCGCCTTTGTTGCTTTCAACATTTTCGCTATTACAGCCCGTTAAGGCCAATAACAAGCTCACTGCGAGGTAGCTTGGTTTACACCATTTTGTTGTGTTCATTGTTTTTCCTTACTTACGTTACTTGATAACGAAGGGTAATGAAAGTTTCTGGGTGTTTTATTGAGCGATCTCACAGTGAGGAGCTATTACTGGCTTTCAAGTGTTTTCATTTTTGGTTGTTTGATCGATCGTCACATTTCATAGTGTTTCATTGTTGGTTTTTGTTGGCATTTTTAGACTTGTGTGCTTTCGATTTTAGTTTAGGATGACTTTCGAGAGTGATATTTTGCATGTGTTTTAAAAGATTATAGGCTGTATTGTTGGTTATTTGAACTCTGTTGTTTTTCGGTTTGTAGCTTTTGTTAGGGTGCTTATGCCAATAACGAAAATAAACGGAGATAAAAATGATAAAACCTTCCACATTGAGCGTGCTGCTCTCTTTAACCTTAGTGTCGACGTCGAATTGGGTTTATGCCGATCAATCCCTTAGTGGTGTTACGACAATATCCTCATCCCAGCCTGTAGTTCATGCTGTTACTGCTGATGTTGCACAAGAGTTTCAGCGATTACGTACTCGTTGGGCACAGAATTTCTTAGGTGACCCGAATGCCCCTTTTGATGCAACGCTACAAAAAATGGTAGTAAGCACGAACAACAGTGCACAAAAACAATGGACTGCAATGAATACTGGTCCGAATCGCCAAAACCTATGGGATGATTTGGTACTTGATAAAGTGACGCCAGATGGTCAGAAAAAGCTGGGAGCCGCAATTCGTTCTTCTTATCAGCGTTTATTTACTATGGCGAAAGCTTATCGCCTTCGTAATGGAGCATTGGCGGGGAATACCCATCTATTGGCCGCTATTGTTGATGGTATGACATTCCTTAACCAAAACTACTATCAAGTTGGTGGTAAAGAATGGGGGAATTGGTGGCATTGGGAGCTTGCTATTCCACGAGATATTCATAATACGCTTTCTTTGATTTATGACGATGTACCAGCGCAATTAGTAACAGATCATTTAGCAGCAACAAGTTATTTTACCCCTAAAGCAACCCATCTTGGTGTTGGGCCGGGTGCGAAATATTCGTCAAATCCGAGATACCGTGAATCAACTGGTGGTAATAGAACTGATAATACTCAAGTTGTGTTGATCCGCGGTATTCTGTCGAATAATGAAGCGGAAGTGAATGCGGCAATTAGTGGTTTGCCACCTGTATTGGAGTATGTCACTAGCCATGATGGTTTCTATCAGGACGGTTCTTTTATTCAACACGGTGATATTGCTTACAACGGTACTTACGGTAACGTGTTGCTGGGTGGACTAGGGTTACAGATAAACCTAATGGCGGGTTCAAAGTGGCCTGCCAATGATCCTGCATTGCAAGAAATCTATCCGATCATTGTCAAAAGTTATGAACCACTCTTGTACCAAGGCATGATGCTAGATTTTGTGAATGGGCGTGCAATTTCACGTAATAGCGAACAAGACCACGATGTTGGTCATCATGTAATGAGCTCTATTCTTTACTATATCGATGGGGCGCCAGTGCAATACAAAGAGCGTCTTCAATCAATGATTAAAGCTTTGATCCAAGAAGATACTTATAAAGACTTTTTTGCGTCGCCATCAAATATTGCAAATTACCAAAAAGCGCGGGCGATAGTACAAAGCAGTTCAGTGACGCCACGCTCTGAATTGATTGGGCATTATAATTTCCCTGCTATGGATCGCTCCGTGCATCGTCGTCCTGGTTGGGTATTTGCGTTAGCTATGCATTCAAGCCGTCTGGGTAATTTTGAGTGCATGAATCGTGAAAACCGTAAGGGGTGGTTTACTGGTGATGGTATGACATACCTGTATAACGGACAACAAGATCATTATGAAGATTATTGGCCTGTTGTGGATAGCCAGTATTTAGCGGGCACCACTGTCGATAATCAAGTCATGCAAGAGTGCAAAGGTCAACGCAACCAGATTAAAGGTGGGCGTAAATCTAGTATGCATTGGGTAGGATCTGTCAAACTTGGTAATTATGGCGCTGCGGGTATGGCATTTACCAACTGGGATGACACGCTTTCAGCTAAGAAGTCTTGGTTTATGCTTGATGAAGAAGTCGTGATGCTAGGTTCAGATTTAGTATCATCGACAGCGGCACCTTTGACGACGGTATTAACCAATCGAAAAGTTGCGTCTAAAGGTAGTACCAGTGTGTGGGTTAATGGCGCTGCATGGAGTGGAAACAGCGGTGCTGTGACAGGTGTAAGCTCGTTGAGTATTCGTAACAACCAATTGGCAAATAGCGATCTTAGTTATGTCTTTTTTAATCCGACGACTGTTGCGATGAAACGTGAACAGCGACAGGGTAATTGGTCTGATATTGGTACCCGTAAAGGTGCTGTTACTGGTGAGTTTATTACAGCGCTATTGGAGCATGGTAATAGTCAAAGTCAGTATGCTTATGTGTTGTTACCTAATGCTAATACTCAGCAAACCGCGAGTTACACGAAGAATCCAATGCTGACGGTGGTGAAAAATGATGCTTTTGCCCATGCGATTCTAGATAAGAAGCTAGATTTGCTCGCGGTGAATGCATGGCAAGATGCTGAAGTAAAAATTACTGATCAATTGACCGTGTTTAATCCGATGTCTGTGATGATACAACCTGCTGCTCAAGCGACTCAAAAAGTGGCAATTGCCGATCCAACTCAACAACAAACAAGCTTGCGCTTGAAATTTGCTCGTCCAGTAAATGTGGTGAACGATCCACACAACCGTGTTCAAGTGAATGGCCTACACGAAGTAGTGGTGGACGTTAGTGGGTTAAAAGGGCTGAGTTACCAATTCTCTGTACGATAAACTGTGTATTTGAGACCGATAGTGGGTGCTATCGGTCTTTCTTCTTCACGTTAACTTTTGTTCTTGAGTTAGTGTTTTAGCTTTCATTTACGCCTATCAATGTCTTTCATTTTCGCTTTGTATCGACATTTAGCTTTTCCCTTTCTTTCAAATTCTTTTGGTATGGTCTTTATTGTGACTCCTGTCATTTTATATTTACGATTTCTTTCGTAGTATTTTAAAACTTCTTCGATTTAGAGAAATGGTGTCAAGATGAAGCCTACACAGCAAGCCCGTTTTCATATGATGGCAAAACCTGCGAGTTATCGTTGTAACTTAAAGTGTGACTATTGCTTCTATCTTGAAAAAGAAACCATGCTCGATAGCGGTGAGGCTACGCCTGCGGGCATGTCATCTGAGCGTATGTCGGATGGAATGCTAAAACGCTATGTGCGTGATTACATTCGATCTCAAGATGCCGATACCATCGACTTTGCGTGGCAAGGTGGTGAACCAACACTGGCGGGACTAGCATTTTATGAATCGGTTGTGAAATACCAAGCACAGTATGCCAACGGTAAAATCATTACCAACAGTTTTCAAACCAATGCGATTGCGATTAATCGCCAATGGGCGGCATTTTTTAAGCAGCACAACTTTTTGATTGGGGTATCGATTGATGGTGTAGCGGAAGTACACGATCAGTATCGTATTTCGGTAAACGGAAAACCAACCTTTGAACGTGTAAAGCAAGCGATTGATTTACTTAAAGAGTATCAGGTTGAGTTCAATACCCTCACGGTGATTAACGATAAGAACTGGTACCGTGGTAAAGAGACTTATCATGCACTCAAACAACTGGGTGCCGAGTTTATGCAGTTCATTCCTATCGTTGAAGTTGAGCCTAGTTGTCAAAGCGCCGACAGCGGTCATTACACACCAACGCCGACAGCAACATTAGCCCCATTTTCTGTGCCCGAAGACGGTTATGGTCAGTTCATGACTGACGTGTTTGATGAGTGGGTGAAAGAAGATGTTGGACGTATTTTTGTTCGGATGTTCGACAGTATTCTCGCCACTTGGATGGGGTATCCAGCGTCTGTGTGCGTGCAATCCAAAGAGTGTGGTCAAGCCATGATCTTGGAAGCGAACGGTGATATGTATTCTTGCGACCATTATGTCTATCCCGCCAATAAGCTGGGCAATATTGCGACGACAAATATCGCAGCATTAGCGACCAGTAAACAACAACAGCGCTTTGGTAAAGCGAAACACAGCAAATTAACGACCCAGTGTCAGCAATGTGATGTTCATGCGCTTTGCTATGGCGGATGCCCAAAACATCGTATTACGCCTATCTCAGGTGAGAAACATAAGCAGAATTACTTATGTTCCTCCTATCAAAGTATTTTTCATCATACAGCACCGGCAATGCACCTAATGAGTCAAGAGATCCAACGTGGTGGTGTCGCAGCAAGCGTAATGCCGATCCTTAAAAATTTAAAGCATAGCGAACATCCTCGTTAGTTTTACTCGGTTACAAATCAACAGTTATATCCCAAATAAAGGAGTGGAAAATGGATCTGTTACTGCCGAAAAAAACCATACTTGCTGGTTTTGTTGCGGCTGCTTGTACACTTACTCCGGCGCTGAGTCAGGCCTCAGAGAAAGTGGAACAGCCCAATGTGTTATTGATCGTGATGGATGATTTAGGTTCAGCACAGCTGGATTTTGCGATGGATAACATCAATAAAGAAGAGTTGGTTAAACGTCCGGTACCTGAACGTTACGATGGCAATTTTGATCAGCTTTATGATGCTGCTAAGCGCTCGATGCCAAATATCACTAAGTTGGCGAATGAAGGCGTGCGTATGACAAACGCCTATGTGGCGACACCAGTTTGTGGCCCTTCACGGGCGGGGATGATGACTGGGCGCTTCCCACATAGTTTTGGTACCTATAGTAATGACGACGCTAAATTGGGTATCCCACTCGATATCAAATTGTTGCCAGCGCTAATGAATGAAAATGGGTATGCCACCGCTAACATTGGTAAATACCATAACGCGAAGGTGCGTAAAGAGTTTATTCCGAAAGATGAACAAAGTCGTGACTATCACGACAATCAAATCTCGATCGCCGAGCCGGGCTATGGTCCTGAAGAGCGAGGTTTTGATTATTCTTACAGTTACTACGTTTCTGGTGCCGCGCTTTACAACTCGCCAACGGTATTTCGTAATGGGGAAAACATTCCAGCGCCGGGCTACCTTACTTATAACCTGACCAATGAGGCTATCCAGTTTATTGAAAAAGCGGATAAAGAAAAGCAACCTTTCTTTATCAACTTAGCCTTTAGTGTGCCGCATATTCCATTGGAACAGCCAGCGCCAGCAAAATTCATGGAGCGCTTTAATACCGGTAATGTTGAAGTCGATAAATACTATGCCCATGTGAATGCGTCGGATGAAGGCATCGGCAAAATCATCGCTAAATTGAAAGAAATGGGTGAGTACGAGAACACCTTGATTTTCTTCCTTTCAGATAACGGCGCCGTGCATGAATCACCAATGCCAATGAACGGTATGGATCGCGCATTTAAAGGCCAGCGTTACCGTGGTGGTGTGCATGTTCCGTTCATTGCTCATTGGAAAGGGCACCTTCCAGAAGGTCGTTCAGACAATACTATGATTTCTGCGATGGACATTCTGCCAACTGCACTGGCTGCTGCTGGCATTAAGATCCCGACAGAAATGAAAGTGGACGGTAAAGACATTATGCCGCTGCTAAAAGGGAAACCACAGCAGCCTCACCCATACCTGTACTGGGCGGGTCCACGCGCACTGCACTACGATTCAAGCAATGCTGATTTTTGGAGTAACTACTGGAAATGGATCACTTTTGAAACCAATGAATTCATTCCAAGCCCTTACATTGAAAAGCATTCAAAAGGTGAATGGGCGATTAAAGATCAAAACTGGTCGTTGCATTATTACGATGATGGCAAAGGTGAGTATGAGCTTTATAACTACACCAAAGATCCAGCGGAGTCTAAGAACTTAGCGAAGCAGTATCCAGAAAAAGTGAAAGAACTAAAAATGGCTTTTTACGATTGGATCAAAACCAAGCCAGCACCCATTGCGTGGGGGCAAGATCGCTATCAGATATTGACTGACTCAGCGAAGTAATCACACCCACCACAGGCCTCTTAGGAGGCCTTTTTTATCTTTATTGCTGAATTAATACGATAAATTATCAAGAGATTGACCATGTCTAAGATCATTACTGCGACGCCTCGTCCCACGATTCCTTATGAACACCCCGATGCGGCGATGTATATGAAGTTATTCAAAGAAAATATCATCCGGTTACGTCACCGTAAATCTGCATATCAACAGCATGATGACACCATTCGCAAGTGTTTCGCTAACGAGGAAGCGTCGCTTCGCACCTTATGCGAAAGTCTGGTGAGCTACACCGCAGAAGCGTTTGAACATTATGCGGTTTGGGATTACAGCCATGCGTATTATCCTGGGCGCCCAAGCCAACAGACAGCCCGTACCGATGCTATTGAAGGAGTCAGCCGAGTGCTGCCGACACTGGCAACTTGGTTGTATACCCAAGACAGTGATGCGCCACAATTAACGGGGTTAAATGGTAAACCTATTGATGTGGTTGGCATTATTCGTTCTGCGCTACTTGCTGGTACAGATCCTCACCATAAAGGGTACTGGGGCAAATTGCATGATTATGATCAGCGGATTTGTGAAAGCGCTGACTTAGCGCTCACGTTTTGGTTAACTAAGTCTTATATCTGGCAACACCTCAACCCTAAACAGCAGCTTCAAATTATAACTTGGTTTGAACAGGTTCCGCCGCTGAAAACACTTGATAATAACTGGCAGCTTTTCACGTTAACCGTGAGTTTCGTTTTAAAAGATCTTACGGGTAAAGAGTGGGTAGATGCGGCTAAGTACGACAGGATCAAAGAGTTTTATGTCGGTGATGGTTGGTTTCGTGATGGCGCGAATGGCAATTACGATTATTACAATGTGTGGGGGTTCTTCTATTCATTGTATTGGATCGATCAGATAGATCCTGATTATGACCCGCAATTTATTCGTCAAGCGATGTCTGAGTTTGTGGCGGGTTATCGTTACTTCTTTACTCCTCAGGGGTTGCCATTGTTTGGGCGTAGCGCATGCTACCGTTTGTCTGCTGCTGTGCCTCTACTGGCGGCGATAGATTATCAATCCGATGCCATCACAATCGGGCAGGCCAAGCGAGCGTTTAAGACTAACCTCCAATATTTCATTTCGAATGGTGCACTTAAATCGGGAGCGCCCACCCAAGGGGTTTTCGAAGATGATGCTCGCCTAGTCGATAACTATAGTGGCCCCGCCAGTAGTTTTTGGTCGCTGCGAGCGTTGAACCTTGCGTTATATATGGGTGGACGAACAGGTTTATGGCAAGCCGAAGAGCAACCATTGGAGATCGAAAAGGGGGATTTTGATTTTCGTCTACCTGCAATTGATGCGCATGTGATTGGTACTTTCAAAACGAAAGAGGTGACAGTGCTTTTCACGACTGATTATACCCAAGATCAAACGCCGTTATCTCGCCGTTTATTGCGTCAGAGCTTGCCTAATAAGGTGTTGGAGGTGATATCAGGACGTGCATCACGACCAAAAAACAACCTATTACGTAAAGGGATCACCTGTTATACATCGAAAATGGCTCATTTCTTTTAGTTTCGTAAGTTTTCACTTTGAAAGCACAGTGTGATCTTGATCTATTTACTTTCTTTGCTTTTCGAATAAGATTAAATCGAAAGTTAACGAAGGTATTTTGGGGTTTTATATGTTTTTGGTTTCATCGCGAGAAATGCTTCATAAAGCGCAGTTAGGCGGTTACGCCGTGCCTGCATTCAACATTCATAACTTAGAAACGATACAGGTAGTCGTAGAAACGGCAGCAGAAATGCAATCGCCAGTGATTTTGGCTGGTACACCGGGCACCTTTTCTTATGCGGGTACTGATTATTTAGTAGGGATTTGTAAAGAAGCAGCAAAGCGTTATGAAATGCCAATTGCTTTACACCTTGATCACCATGAGTCCTATTCAGACATTCGCCAAAAAATAGAGGCGGGTATTAAGTCTGCTATGATTGATGGCTCCCACCTTCCATTTGAACAAAACATCAAATTAGTGAAACAAGTTGTGGCTTTTTGTCACCGCTGGGATTGTTCGGTTGAAGCTGAACTGGGTCGTTTAGGTGGGCAAGAAGACGATCTGATCGTTGATAGCAAAGATACGTTATTTACCGATCCAGATAACGCGATTGAGTTCATTGAAAAAACAGGGATTGATTCGTTAGCGATTGCCATTGGCACCGCGCATGGCATGTATAAAGAAGAGCCGTGTTTAGATTTTGATCGCCTTGGCATTATTCGTAGCAAAACCGACGTGCCATTAGTACTTCACGGTGCATCGGGTGTGCCTGATCAAGATGTTCACCGTTGTATTGAATTGGGTATCACCAAAGTTAACGTTGGAACTGAGCTTAAAATTGCTTTCTCTGATGCGGTTAAACAGTATTTCTTAGACAACCCAACAGCAAACGATCCTCGTCACTACATTGTTCCGGGTAAGGCAGCAATGAAACAAGTGGTCATCGATAAAATTCGAGTGTGTGGCAGCGAAGGCAAACTGTAACCTTTTTGGTCAAAACACTACCAAATGCTCCTGGCTATGAATATTGGTGTTCCCCCATAACTAATACCATAGCCTTTTTTATTTTGATTCTTTAGGGCGAAAAATGGTGAAAAATTCACAGCCAACTCCCCACAAAAAAATAGCTATCATTGGCGAATGTATGATTGAGCTGAGTGGTAAACCATTTGAAACTCAATCCCAACATTTTGGCGGTGATACCCTCAACACCGCTACGTACCTTTCTCGACTTAGTCACGATTTAACACCTTTTTACGTTACTGCATTAGGTAGCGATAGCTACAGTCAGCAAATGCAAACCATGTGGCAACAGGAAGGGATTGATACTTCTTTGGTGCTGACAACCGAAGATAAGTTACCGGGGCTTTACGCAATTCAAATTGATGACTTTGGTGAGCGTAGTTTTCATTACTGGCGAAATGATTCAGCAGCGCGTTATTTGTGCGAACACCGTGGCTTTTTTGCTGTGGTTGAACAGCTTAAATCCATGGATCTTATTTATTTGTCGGGTATCTCTTTAGCGATTTTATCCGATGAAGGTAAAGCCATATTGCTTGAGGCACTGCGCAAGGTTAAGCAGTGCGGAGTGACTATTGCTGTGGATTCCAACTATCGCCCACGCTTATGGGAAAGTGCCTCTATTGCTAAGCAATGGTTAGATCAGCTCTACCAACTGAGTGATATTGCCTTAGTGACAGGGGATGATGAAGACTTGTTGCTCGAACAAAGTAATACGCCACCAGTGCAAATTGCTGAGCGCCTTCACAAGCTGGGTATTGCGCAAGTTGTGGTGAAACTAGGTGCTGACGGTGCCATGTGGTCGAATCATACAGGGCATGGCGTTGTCGCTGGAAACTGTGTTGAGCAAGTGGTCGACACGACGGCGGCGGGCGATTCATTTAACGGGGCTTATTTAGCGGCATGGTGTCGCGGTATGGAGATGGCGGAGTCGTGCTATTGGGGAAATCAGTTAGCTGCTCAAGTGATTCAATTTAAAGGCGCCATTATTCCTTCTAAAGAAATCAATCATATAACTACAGCGATGAGTGAAGAAAATGAAAACTAATACATGGATAGATGCGCTACGTGATTTACGTGTGATGCCTGTTATTCAAATTGAAAATGCGAATGATGCAGTGCCGTTAGCAAAAGTGCTGGTGGAAAATGGCCTTCCTGCCGCTGAAATTACGTTTCGAACTCAAGCCGCTGCCCAAGCGATTGCCAATATTCGTGCGGCATACCCAGAAATCACCTTGTGTGCGGGTACTGTACTGACACCAGAACAGGCTGATGCAGCAATTGCCGCTGGTGCAGATTTTGTCGTAAGCCCGGGCTTTAATCCGACCACAGTTAAATACTGCTTAGATAACGACATTAAAATCATCCCTGGGGTTAATAACCCTAGCCAAGTTGAGCAAGCGCTTGAAATGGGCGTTCAAGCGATGAAGTTTTTCCCTGCCGAAGCCTCAGGTGGGATCAGCATGCTGAAATCACTCACTGGCCCTTATGGCAATATTCAATTAATGCCAACGGGTGGGGTAAAGCCAACTAACTTGATGGATTATCTTGCCATTTCACAAGTGTTTGCCTGTGGCGGTACATGGATTGCACCAACAGCGGCAATTGCAACGAATGACTGGCAAAGCATTGCGGCTAATGTGCGTGAAACTTGTAAGTTGCTAGACCAAAGCCCTAACCAGAGCCAAAGCTAATAGGAGTGATGACAATGGAAAAACATGTAGCTGTGCTATTGGCCGATGGCTTTGAAGAGGGTGAAGCGGTGGTATTTATCGATATCATGCGCCGCCTCGATATCAAAGTGGATGTGTTGTCGTGCATGGAAACCACGGCGCTGCAAACCTACTTTGAAACACGGATCAGTGCTGATGATACCTTAGCGAATAAATGTCACCACACTTATGATGCGGTGATGATGCCGGGTGGGCCAAAGGGAACAGATAACCTTTCCGCTAACCCTATGGTGATTGAGTTTTTACAACGCCACATTGCCGCTGATAAATATATTTGCGCGCTATGTTCATCGGGCGCAAAAGTGCTTGCAGCACACAACTTGTTACAGGGACGTAACTACACCACAGGTGGTGGTCTTGAGAAGAAATTTGCAGACGGTCATTTTGTGGATCAGAAAGTGGTGATTGACGGTAAATTTATTAGCGGTAAAGGGCTTGGCGTTAGCTTTGAGTTTGCTTTTACCGTGGCAAAAGCACTACTTACGGATGACCCTCAAAAAGTCGATTGGCAAGCAAGTCATATTTATTTTGAGCATTGGTAAATTTGTACGTATTGCTCTTTGCTGTATCGACAAGCCAATGAAAGGTCATAACCTGATGCCGGCGATAGCGCGAGTGAACCGCGTGTTTAAGGATAAGCCCGGAGGTTTAGTTGTTGACTAAACGCACTGAAGACCTATACCAATAGCCAAGGTAAGGGAAAGCCAACCGTTGATACCGCTGAAGCTTTCGCAGTCTTTATGGAAAAAATCGACGTAATTCGCGGTATGTTTGCCACGCCTGTTGATGGTGACATCTTCAACTATCGTCCGGATTTTGAAACCAAACCGCTGCAACTGCTTCCGGGAGCCGTGAACCATATCTCAGGTCTCTCACACCGCAACAGCAAAGGCGAAGAAGTTCGTGATGGCAAACGCCGTTTCCTTGATGTTATGGCTGCGTTGATAAAAGCCGTCTCATTGTGTAATACCTTGGATGAGGTTGATGGTTATAAGAGTGAAATCGCCTTTTACGGAGCGATCAAGACAGCCTTCTTAAAACACTCAACAGTTGATAAAAAGCGCAGTGATGGATTTCGTAATTCTGCTTTGCGCCAGATCCTGAATAACGCGGTGGTTGCCGATGGAGTGGATGATATCTTTAAAACGGTTGGTTTAGATAAACCGAATATTGGCTTGCTCTCTCCTGAGTTTTTGGAAGATGTTACCAATATGAAAGAGAAGAATTTAGCTGTTGAGCTGCTAGAAAAACTGCTGCGCGACGAAGTGAAAGCAAGAATGAAAAACGATGTGGTGCAGGAAAAGAAATATTCCGACCGTATTATGTCGACTTTGCAGAAATATCATAATCGCAACCTTGTACGCCGTTTATTGCGTCGCTGGAAGTACCCACCTGATGCCGCAGAAGAGGCAATTAAGCTGGTTCTGGATCAAGCTGAAGTAATGGGTGACGGGTGGTATGCGGCATGATTAAATAAAAGGCGAGGCCTGAGAGCCTTGCTTTGTCATATCTAGGCATAACTTCCATGATGTATAAATGAAAACCCTTTCAAAAAGAAATCGGTGATCATATTTCTCTCTTAATCAGCAACGATGCGAGATAATAGGTTGCCGCACTTTTATCTCAAACTGACCATCTCATTTATCGTAGTAATAATTAAATTTATTTCAGATAGATATTATCTTCGTGCATACCTCAACGGTTTCATTTTTAGGAGCTTTTTATGCGCGAAAATAACTACTATTTTGATGGTCCTGTTACAGCAGATAAGGTGCTCGACGCGGCCGCTGAAATCCTTGCCACACGGGCTCTCCGAGGCGAACAATATTGCAATCCCGAAGCAACAAAAACCTATTTATCTTGCAAGTTAAAACACCATGAAAGAGAGGTGTTTGCGGTGATGTTTCTAGATAATCAGCATCGCCTTATTGCCTTTGAAGAGCTGTTCTTTGGCACAATTGATTCAGCAAGTGTTTATCCCCGAGAAGTCCTCAAAGCGGCTTTAAAAGTCAATGCCGCCGCGCTCATCTTTGCTCACAATCACCCTTCTGGCGATGCCACTCCTTCCCAAGCCGATAAACAAATTACGCAAAGGCTTAAAGAGGCTTTGGCGCAGGTGGACATTCGAGTTCTTGATCATATCGTGGTTGGTGATAGCGCCATCTCTTTTGCAGAAAGGGGGCTACTATGATCCAGAAAACATCGGGTGAACTGGAACTGTTGGATGGCTTTCATCGAGCATTGCTTTTGGTAGTCCAACGTTATTCGATTCCTCCACAAGCTCAACGTATGGTCCTGAACTGTCGACAAAAACGCTATTACCAGACGGGGCAGGGGCTTCATCCCATTGAAATTCAATTTCGTCGAACATCGGCCAGTGAAGATTAGCAGGTCGTCTGTTTAGCGAGTTTTTCTTATTCGGAAAATAAACCGAGTGAGATGGAGCCTGAACTCTACTTTCATCTCTTCAATCTTTGGTGTTATCAACCAGATAGCGGTGCAGCAAGTCTCGCACACCCGCAAGTGAAAGCGCTGTTAGATACTTGGCTGAACGCGCTCTCTCGACACCTTACTCAGTCCCTCTTTGATGACATTCAGTTATCGATGATTCAAACCTTCGATGAACACCACTCATGATCACATTTTAACTTCGGCCACTTTTAGGAGATCTAGCCATGTCTATACTGAATTTTACGCCGTCAGTGCTGCCTGTTTCTAATAAGCTTCTGACGTTATTAAACCAACATTGTCATGCCTCGATGGAATCAACACAGTCCACCAGCTATGCCCTCTCTATCCATTTTCGAGACAAAAGCTATAGCGCGGAAGAAGGGGGATACCATCCGGTTGAGATTGGCCTCAACATTGTGAATGGTAAAACGATTGATATTCTCTACATTACCGATTTTGCGTATATGGGGAACTATTATCCGGAGCTAGAGCGATGCATTGATTTTGACTTTGGCAATCAAGTCGCTTTTACCGTCGCCACGGGATGGCAAAGCATTCGCTCTCCAGGTATCGATGAGCTGTATCAAATGTGGGAGCAAAACTTTCTTCAGTACGTCGAATGGGAGTGTTACGACGACATTCAGATTTCTCATTAACTTTTTATCAATCTAGCCAGACTTCCAGTTGTTGCTTTGCTTCTTGCTTATGTTCTTGTTTTACATGCGCCCCTACCGAAGTCAAAGCCGCCATCAACACACCAATGTCATCACTATAGCCAACCCCTACCAATACATCGGGTATGGCATCAATAGGTAAGACAAAGTAACCCAGCGCACTCAGTATTGCGGTTTTCGCCCAACGTGGCGTATCGCTGTCTTTCGCACAGTAGTAAAGGATCAAGGCCGTTTCAATTACCTCACGACCAGCTTTCTTGGCGTAGCGTTTGAGCGTATCCCAAAAGGATTGCTCACTGTAATGTTCTTGGTGTTGAGTGTCTTGCATGAGAGGCCCCTCTGTTGAGGTTTCAGGATACTGGCTAGCTCGCTCATTTTTAAGACAAACCTTATCCGGTACGACATAAGTTAACGCACCAGTTCGTACTATGCATGGGAATTGACCACTTAATAAGAAGGATAACCTAATGGGATTTTGGGACAACGTTGGAAAGCTTGCTAAAGCAGGCGCACAAGCGGGAGCGAAGATGGCTTCTGATACGTACGGTGATATGAAAGAAGCGCAAGCGGATGCTGCTCGTAAGAGTGATGATCAGTTAGCGCGCACTATTGCCAATCGTTCAGGCGGTACATGGGCCATTGGGGCTGCTCGCCAGGAGCTTAAAAGTCGTGGCTATAGTGACGATGCCATTCAAAGCTTGGTGAACCGTCACCGTTAATGATGGTAAGTGGACACGGCGCTTTGCCGTGTCCGCTGCTTTCTTTATTTCCTTGCAAAACTGCTGCGACATAAGTCAACGCAGCGCCTCGTAAACTCTCTTTAATCAATTCGTTAGCTCATTGTCTTTACTCGTCTCTTGTATGGGTGAGGGCTCGTGCGCTTAAAAATAAAGCCATCTATGAACGATACTAAGCTTAATCGCTCTCAGCATTACATCCAGCTGGTTCTTGAGATTTATAAGCGCATTCCGAACAGTCGCAAAATCACAGCCAAAGAGATCCAGCAGCAACTGAGTGAAGTGGGCATTGTGCGTTCAGAGCGAACCATTCAGCGCAATCTTACCGATATCGCTCAGTTCTTTGATGATGTCGACGTGGATATGCGCGACAAGCCTTTTGGCTATAGTCGTCGCTCGCGCCATTTGCTCTCACACGGTCCACAAGAGGCGGTTTTATTGAGCTTGGCGGAAAATTATCTGCGTTATCTTCTCCCTGTGAACTTGATAAAAACTCTCGGCACGGTTTTCAATGACGCCAAGCAACACCTATTTCCCACCACCAGCAATGTGAAAGAGCGTCAATGGCTAAAGAAAGTGCGCTTTGTTAGTGAGGGCGTACCGTTGCTTCCTCCCCACATCGACAATGAGATTTTTGAGAAGGTCAGTTACGCTCTCTTCCACAATCGTTATTTGTCCCTTTGTTATACCAATGCCAATCTAGAGCAGAAAAGCAAAGAGGTGATGCCATTGGGGTTAGCGCAACAAGGACGCCGTCTTTATCTCGTGTGCCGTTTTCGCGGTCACACTAACGAACGTTCTTTGGCATTGCATCGTATCCATAAAGCAAGCATCTCTACGTTTGATTTTGCTTATCCAACTGATTTTGACTTGGAACGGTATGATTTAGATGGGCGTTTTTACTTTGGTGAAGGGGAGGAAATACGACTGTCGTTTTGTATTGGCAGAGAAAGCGGTTATCACTTACTCGAAACGCCGCTGTCGATGGATCAGCACGTGGAATTAATCGATGGTGGATATCAAGTGACGGCAACGGTGATTGACTCACTTCAGCTCGATCGATGGTTACGCGGGTTTGGTGATGAGGTCTGGAGCATTACAAAAGAGGAATGCACCACAAAAATTGCTTAAGCCACTGCCTCTTGTTCTAGCATTGGCAAACCCAATCGCTCATCTCGTTCTGCCACTCTTTCTAATATCCAGTCTTGCACTTCACTTTCTACCCAAGCCACGCTGCGAAAACCCAGTGATACCGATTTAGGGAACTTACCCTCTGCCATGAGCTTGTACATATACGCACGGCTCAAACCTGTATTATCCAGCACTTCTTTTAGTCGAATTAGTCTCATTTTTCTATCCTCATGATTTGTTCGTCATAAGGAGGTAGCTAGTTGTAATTTTTCCGGACGCTAACTAAGGAGCGCTTATGTCCGAACAGCACGATCTTTTCACTACGCTTGAAAGTGAGATACGCCAGGCATCCCTCAATGAGCGTACTCGCACCAAGTTACTCGATAACCTCAAACAAATGAGAGCCACCGAGCTCAACATCCTCATTACAGGAGCCACCGGAGCAGGAAAAAGCTCAACGATTAACGCTCTCTTTGACATGAGTGTTGCAGAGGTGGGCATCAGTTGTGAGCCGCACACGCAGGGTGTTACGCAATATCGTCTGAACAACCTCATTCTTTGGGATAGTCCTGGTCTGGGGGATGGCATCGAAGAAGACAAGCGCCATGCCCGCTTATTGAAAAATACGCTGAGAGCGAGAGATGAGCAGAACCGTTTCGTGATTGACCTGGTACTTGTGATTCTTGATGGTGGCTCACGCGATTTAGGCACACCTATCACCTTGATTAATGATGTGCTTATTCCAGCATTAGGCGAAGACGCACAGCACCGTTTAATTATCGCCATTAATCAAGCCGATAATGCGTTAAAAGGAAATCAATCCTGGGACTACGAAAGCAATACACCGACACCCGTGTCTAAAACTTATCTTGAAACCATGGTGCACTCGGTTCATCGACGCGTATTACGCGCAACAGGGGTTTATCTAAAGCCCGTCTACTACGTTGCGGGGCACTGTGATGGATTGGCCAAGCAACGGCCCTATAACCTTTCCAAGTTGCTGTATTTGATTGTTGAACGTTTACCAAAAAATAAACGGCTCTTACTGGCAAATCGCACGCTTTCCCCTCGACATGAGAATTGGAAAGACAACGATGCCAGTGATTACAACAAAAAAACCAGTCTTAGTTTGTGGGAGGCAATCTTCGACACGACGACTCAAGGTGCGCAATACGGCGAAGAAATAGGAAGTGTGTTTGGCACGACAGGCAAGCACCTGGGCAAAATTATAGGCGGTGCGCTAGGGGCATGCTTAGGCGGTTTACGCTATCTCTTTGGCTGGTAGATAAGCGCCGTTACGGTTACATCTCTCAAAGCCAACCTCTCTTCGACATAAGTTGTCGCAACTACCTTTTAATATCAACTCGTTGAATAACCGTTCAAAGGATACTTCTCATGAAACCAGTTGTGCTTACAACGGCACTGTCAGTGCTATTGGCCTTTAATGCGTCTGCTGAAGGCTACAAAGTGGAATATAAAGACATCAATACTCAATGGGGTATGAAAACGAAAATCTTTGTGACTGCTCTTTTTGACTTCTCTACCATCTTCGGTATTGAAGTAAACCGAGGCAATTGTGAGGTCGCTTGGCCAGAGATGCCCAAGGTGACTATAAACAAGAATAAATACAGCCAATCCGATGACTTACTCAATAATCTGAGTAATCCCGATTACAAAAAGCCATCTAGCGATAGCAAAGCGAATGGTGTTATATGGCACCGTTATCCTGAAGTGGACTTGAAGTACGGTGATTCAACCGGATACGTCACCACAACGCGCTGTCGAGTCTTAGAGATAACGGTCTTCTCCAGTGAAGGTGAGTTTCGCTATACGACGGATTAGATGACAGAAAGGCCGCAGGGGCCTTTCTTTTTTTGTCTTGTTAATGACGACTACTATCGAAGTTTCTTCCTCTGTTTCCAAAAAGCTTGCTTTCTAGTTTTGCAAAATAGCTGACACGGTAAAAGGCCTGATTGTATTGATTGTAAAAGGTCTCTGCATTGCCTCGCTTGTTGATTTCATACGTGCCGTTGTTAGGGAAGTAAATCGCACGGCTTGCTTGTTCGACCGAAAGACCAATTGCACTTGCCCAGGCCTTCGCTATCATCCCCGAAATGTACTCGCCCGTAATATCATCGTATGGTCCCATTCCTTGAAAAACATCACCATTAAGCAACACAGCAACGTGATAGTGAGGATACTCTGAAGTGACGATCTCTCTGCACCAGATAAATCGTGGCTTAGAGTGGCGGTTGTGCTTCTTACGTTTTATATAAGCACACATGATTGCTTTGAAGGACTCTTGGAACTTAGTAATCTGTTTGCCAGTTATCTCGTTAACCGGATAACCATCTGGGTAATGTAAATCAAATCGCATTAGCCGGGTTCGAGAGTATTGGCTTAGTGCATAATCGAAAGTTCGTTTTATTGAGGCTAAGTAGTTATCGTCAAGAGGGCCGTTATTCGAGTTGCAGCTTAGTAGCATACCGCCGATGTAACGTTTGTCTGTACAGTTGTTGTTCATTTCTATCATTCCTATTGGTTAGTGTTCTCAATAGGTAGATAGGTTGTTGTAATTAATTAGATAAGATTCATATAAATACTATTATTACCGACGGTTTTTCACTCACCCCTTCCAGCCATGTGCCTTTGTTCAGCAAGTATTCCTGTGGCTTCAAAACTTGCAAAAGTTACTCTGATAAAAAGTTAGGCCCCCCGTTTGAGAAGGAGTCTCTGATTTTTCTCATTGATACCAATCGCAAATTGCTTTCCATCAACAACATCAAGGGCTTTGATTGTACGTGCTAGGTCCAATGCACGATAAGCAAGAAATTCGATTAACTTATTGACTTTCTCTTTCTCAAGCTTAAGTGTTGCCCAGGCAAAATGTTCACGTATAACACGCTCATACCACTCAATGTCTATACAAACCTTTCCTTCGACATTGATGAACTTAATGATTTCACTTTCAATAAAGTAATCTATGTGTTCTGCAAACTCTTTATTGCATTTTACGTCAGCAACTTTTTGAAATAATAAAGGTATTGTGAGGTTGTAAACGGGATTCAGCGCACCAGACGATTTTAAATGGGCGATAAAGCTGTAGTAGCTTTTTTGATCGTACATGGATAAGTTCAGAAAAATTATTGACTTTCTTTTCTTTAGAACAGAGTGGCTGAGACCTTTGATATATCCCCTGATATAACCAAGTCTTCTAAGCTTGCTGAGCATTGCTTGAGCTTTACGTTCAGTGCATCCCATAAATCTGCATAAATCTCTAAGGCTTATACTATCAACAATCCCAGATTCCGTAGCCTCACTTAAAAGATGGGTAAGCATTAAGCGATTTGACAGCGTCAACTCTTTAGCATGCTGATTACTATACCAAAGATGATTCATCCACCTCCTCATATAGATGGGGCGTTGTTCAAACTGACTACTCAACTCATCAAAATCAATGCCTGTAAGTTGATAGCGTGTGACTGGTCTTCCTCGTTTTCTAGGTGCTTCTTTCTCAGGTATCAAGAGAATAACTTTTGCCTCTATCAATAAGCGTAGACAGCGCCTTATAAGGCGTTCTGAGGCTTGGTATTTTTGGGCCATATATAGAACAGGTTTTCTGTAAAAATTGTCCGATTCGGCATCCAAATACATAAGCAGCAGTAGCATTCTAGCTTCAGCGTTTAGTTTGTCATTCTCTTGGAAAGTCCAGTTTACAATCATAAAATCACATTTATATTTATTTATAGGGCGTTTTGGTATGTATATTACTTGGTTTTTCTTTCTATGTCCTTGGACTACGTCCAAAGACATAGTTATAGTGTGAAGGATGCCAACTATATTGAAAACGCTGGAAGCTAGAGTGATATGAGTGAGAAAAAAATACGTCCATTAGAAGGTTTTAGCTTCAACAATGAATCTCATGTGAAATGGTTAAATACGTATCTAGCAAAAGCCAAAACTAATCCAATTGTCGAAAAGCATTACTTTGGGTTGTTTCAGTTATCAGCATCACCTAAAAAACGGCTTCAAAATTTTTTTATAGATTGTAAAAATTCAGCTGATGGTAGAGAGATCTGGTTACTTATGCATGGAGCTTGGGGGAAAAGGTCGAGAAGAGAAAAGCAAAAGCGGAAGGGGAAAAAACAGTATAATTTTGAACTCACGATAGAATTTGGTCAAAATCTTCAAGCTTTAGCCACAAAGAGGGGACAGACTCAGCAGAAGGTTCTTGAAGAGCTTGTAAATGGTTCATTAACATCAATGCTCGAAGTTCGAAAGTTACAAGAAACTGATAGAATTCTATCACTAGAAGCTACAGCCAATACCACGTTAGAAAAGGAGTTAGGCTCTGCTCGAAAAAAAATTTTAGAGTTGGAGTCAAAAATTGCGACTCTTAAAAAAGAGAACCTTCACAAGCCCTCTGAAAGCGACAATGTTTCTACTAACCATCATGCAGATGAACCGTTACAACTGACTCTAGAAAGAAAAGGTCGTTCAATTATTCACATGCAGCCAAAGGACAGTGACCAAGACTAAGCATCTTTACACTATAAATACCACTAGTAGAGCTGGTGGCTAGGCGCTTGGTGTGAGTATTAACATGAAGGAGATCGGGTTATTGAGTGATCAGCTTGGGTGAAAATACACACTTTGTGTGCTTAATGTAAGGAAATTGTCTGCTTACTGCATGTGAGCATATAACGCGCTGTCAGCGCTGACTATTCACATGAACATGTTGCTTATTTTTGCGAACTAGCATCTAACAGTTAATAAAATCACTGTCTTTAAATACAGCGATGGTTTACACTTTTTGCGTTATATCAACCGGATTATGTAAACTATTTGGACGAAATTGGAATAAAAAATGAAAGCATATCACACATACAGTGCTGTAGACGTTGCATGGAGCTTGCTCAAGCATGCGAAAGAGCAAGGTAAATGCTTCTCCAATTTGCAGCTACAAAAACTTACCTATGTTTGTCATGGTTTATCATTGGCACACTTCCAGCGTCCTCTCGTCGTAGATGATGTATTTGCTTGGAAGTTTGGTCCAGTGGTGCCATCTGTTTACTTTCGCTTTAAATCTTACGGTAGTAGTGTGATCACTGAACAATGTGATGTAGCACTAGACCAAGAAAGTGAGTCTATTGTTAAAGATGTAGTCTCTAAGCTGGGCCATTTGACGGGGCCTCAACTTGTAGACTTAACTCACCGCGAAGGAAGTCCATGGCATCAGGTATGGGATGGTACACACCAAAAAGTGATTCCGGACCATTTGATTCAAGCCCATTACACTCAAATCAAACAATCCGGACGAACAGCTAGCCTGTGAGTAACAAAGAAAATAGTGTCGTCAGTTTTTACATTGACGACACCCCCACAGCTGAACAAGCTTCAAAAACCTTCCAAGACGACTACGAACTGGACTTTCAAGATTTTATAGAAAGAACGGTAAATGAAAGTGCTGCTGAAGACTTCTCGTACTCAAATAATGGAGTAAAGAAAGCTGGAAGACGGCTTCGCAAGAGAGAGGGCGACCTCAAGTCAGCTACTGCTACAATCCAACAGTTTCGAGCCGCACACGAAAAGCCATTAAACACTATCGCATATCTTGTTGGTCGCTGTTGCCGTGAGCTCGGTATAGATGTTAAACCAGTTACACGGTTAAAGCGCTTAGAAACAATCGTAGATAAGTTGCAGCGTAAATCTCTTGATGGTGAAACGGCAAATGCTACTTGTGTAACCAATATGAATGATATTGGCGGTTGCAGGGCGATTTTTCCGGATTTAATTTCATTGGAGAAGGTGAAATCTCAACTGCAACTTACAGTTGAGAAGGTAGGCCGAGTTAGAATTAAAGATATTGATGACTATATTACTAGTCCTAAACCTAATGATTGTGGTTACCGAAGCTTGCATGTGATTTATCGCTATGACCATGCTAGTGGTAAAAGTTTTAACATTGAGGCTCAGCTACGTACTCGACTTCAACATCTTTGGGCTACTACAGTGGAAATTGTCGACATCCTAGAAGGTACCAAGATTAAGACTCACTCTCACAGTTCAAATGAAGGCAAGAGCAGTTTACAGGTTCAATGGGAAGAATTGCTTTCGATAATGAGCCAATACATTGCTGATGCTGAAGGGGCTATAGAGCTAAGTGATATCGATAAAGCAGACTTTTCAAAGCGTTTGGTCGTCTTGGACCGCGAAATCAATGCGCTAAATCGCTTGAGTAGTTTTAAAATTTTATCTGAAAAGGTTAATTCTTACTGTGATAGTTCCATTGAGCACGTATTGCTAGTTATTAACGAAACTTCACGAGAATTGATCTTTAGTGAAGAGTTTGAAAATTACAGCCAAGCAATTTCAGTTTATAACGCAGCTGAGAAAGTCACTCGTAGCTACTCACGAGCAACCTCGAGACTCAATACCCTTCTCATATCCACAAAAAATATGGGCCAACTTTCGGAAGCCTACCCTAACTATCTAGGCGATTGTGCCTCATTCATCACTCTGCTTGAAGACGCAATGCTGTCTGGTGAAAGTTAAATACAAACCTTTCTTGTTGTTATTGACCCTTGTATCTAATCCTGCTTGTTAAAACGTGCCCAATCTGTCATCGAATTTGGTATGTGTAAAATATGGCTTCCTGTGATGGCTTGAGGGTTAGACTTTATTGTCCCCGTACCCCAAGCCGTACCCAGGGTGTTTTTTTCTAAAGATAAAAGCCGTTCAGGCCCTTATTTTATGCGCTCTAGAAGCACTCCAGACTCCATATGGTGGGTATAAGGGAATTGGTCAAACAGAGCAAAACGCGTTACGTTGTGTGTTTCGCATAGAATGTCCAAGTTCTCTTTTAGAGTCTCAGGGTTACAAGAGATGTACATGATGCGCTCGTAACCTTGCACCATTTTACAAGTGTCGACATCCATACCAGAGCGTGGTGGATCGACAAAAATCGTATTGCAGTTGTAGCTCTTCAGATCCACGCCTGCATCTTGTAGACGACGGAATTCACGTTTACCTTCGATTGCTTGAGTAAACTCTTCTGCTGATAGACGTAGGATTTGTACGTTATCAATCTTATTGGCGGCGATGTTGTACTGTGCAGATACAACCGATGGTTTTGCTAGCTCAGTTGCCAGGACGCGGTCGAAATTCTGTGCCAAGGCCAGCGAGAAGTTACCGTTACCACAGTAAAGTTCTAGTAGGTCACCAGTGCTTTCTTGGGTACAGTCGACCGCCCATTCCAGCATCTTCTCTGCGACTTTGCCGTTCGGCTGAGTGAAGCTGTTCTCTACTTGTTGGTAGATGTAGCTTTGACCATTTACATCGAGCTTCTCGATCACGTAGTCGCGGTCTAGGACAATCTTCATCTTACGAGCACGACCAATGATGTTTAGGTTGAAGCCTTCATCATTTAAGCGCTGTTTAAGGGCTTTCGCGTTTTCAATCCACTCTTCATCAAGTTGGCGATGGTAAAGGAGTGAAACCAGAATCTCACCACTTAGCGTCGATAGGAAATCCACCTGGAACAGTTTACGACGTAGCGAGTCGTTGTCTTTCATCGCTTCAACCAATAGCGGCATCAGGTCGTTGATCAGACGGCTTGCTGCAGGGAATTGGTCAACTCGGTATTTCTCACGAGTTTCTTGGTTGAACATGATGTAGTAAAGATCTTCGCCTTCATGCCAAACACGGAACTCAGCACGCATGCGGTAGTGCTGCTCTGGTGATTCAAACACTTCCAGTTCTGGCATGTTGTATGGCGCGAACATATCCGTGAGACGTTCGACTTTTTCAGCCAGTTGTTCTTGGTAGCGTTGTGGATTTACATCAAGAGTAGCCATGATCTTACCTTTTATGGTGCATTCAATTTAAGAGCGCAGATTTTATTCAATCTCAATAGGATGTCCAGTTTTGTACTGGAATTGATTTAAAGATAGTGCGTACAGACAGAGTAGAAAGCAAAATCAATCAAAACGTTACAACTTATAAGGGCAATATTGGCTGGACAAATAATCAATAGCTGAATAATATTTGCCTCAAGTTGGTGTTATCTAGCAATCTAGATGGCTGAAATGGGAATCTGGTGTGAATCCAGAGCTGACGCGCAGCGGTAAAAGAGAACGAACGCTCATCAGACACTGCATTAGTTTATGTGGGAAGTCGAGCAAGTAGGCGGTACACCCGTGCTCTTGAGTCCGAATACCTGCCAACAACTGAGCCACAGCACTGGACTGTCATGATGACAGGGCTCGGAAGGAATTACGCGATTTAGGACAATACAATGAGAAAATCCGCACTGGCGATCACTTTGGCATCGCTGCTTTCACCTGTCTCTTATCTACAGGCCCAAGAAACCTCCACTGACGAAACCATCGTTGTTACTGCAAACCGTTTTGAGCAAGCCGAAAGCCGTACGTTGGCAGATGTCGAAGTGGTTACTCGACAAGACATTGATCGCATTCAAGCGAAAACCCTACCAGATGTGTTGCGCCGTCTTACGGGGATTCAAGTTTCACAAAATGGTGGTCGTGGTCAGTTAGCGTCTTTATTTGTTCGTGGTACCAGTTCCGACCAAGTTCTAGTACTGGTTGATGGCGTACGTTTTGCGCGTGCAGCGAAGGGCGCTGTGGACTTTAACCAAATCCCACTTACTTACGTTCAACGGATTGAGTACGTGCGTGGTGCGCGTGCGTCACTTTATGGTTCAGAAGCGATTGGTGGCGTGATCAATATCATCACCATTGCGCGTGCTGACGAAGAAGGAACGAAGTTAAGTGCGGGTTTAGGCAGCTTAGATTACCAGGAATTGAGTGTGGCATCTGGTATTAAAGTCACAGAGAGCGGCCAGCTAAATATCGCGCTTGGTAGTGAAAGTGATGATGGTTATAACGTTCGCCCTGTACCGGGAGTTAATGACGGCGATCGCCATGGCTTTGATACAAAGAATGGTCTGCTAGGTTACGTGCATAACTTCAATGACCAGTGGTCTGCATTTGGTAACCTACGTGCTTACGAAAATGTTTATCAATATGACAGCAGCTACGGCAGTCGCGGTTACTACGAAGCAGAAAAAGACGATCTTTCTGTCACTCTGGGCGGTAAGTATCAGTCTGATAATGTGATGTCAGAACTACAAGTAACGGCACAGAAACAGAAGTCTTGGAACTATGAGCAAGCAAAAGGTAAACACTCAGGTACTGAAGATGAACTTGAGCAGCAAAATGTCCAGTGGACCAACAGTTACTTGCTAAACAACAATACGACGTTTGCTGGTGGTATTGATTGGCGCAACGAATCTTATAAAGACAAGAGTGCGAATAAAACGTTTGATCGTACCAATGGCGCTCTGTTTGGTATGGCAACCACTAGTATTGATAAAGCAATGCTTGAGGGCAGTGCTCGCTTGGATGATAACGAAGAATACGGTAGTGAGTTCACTTACAGCTTAGCGGCTGGTTACCAGTTTGTGCCAGAGTTTGGGGTTAAAGCTTCTTTTGGTACTGCGTTTAAGGCTCCAAACCTATATCAACAGTATGACCCAACGTACGGTGAGAAAGATCTTAAGCCGGAAGAGTCAGATGCTTGGGAGCTAGCATTCAGCGGTGATGTCCAAGGCGTTTTTTGGTCCGTAACGGGTTATGACTATAAAATCACGAATCTTATCGATTACCATCCAACCACATACAAATATTTGAATGTCGATGGTGAAACACATATCCAAGGTGTGGAGCTTGTTGCTGAGTTTGATACAGGGATTGTGCAGCACCAGTTGAGTGCGGATTACAAAGATGCTGAAGACGATAAAGGGCATCAATTGCAGCGCCGCGCTAAAGAAATGTATAAGTGGAACGCTTTAGTGAGCTTCGATAAAGTGGACTGGTCGGTTAGCTATCAGTATGTAGGTAAGCGTCCAGATGTGGATTACAGCACTTGGCCTTCACAAGATATCACGCTTTCTTCTTACTCGTTGGTTGATACGGCTGTGACTTACTATCCGAATGAGTCGACCTCTATTAGCGCTCGTATCGATAATCTATTTGATAAAGAGTATGAGATGGCGAAAGGTTACCCTGCCGCGGAGCGAGCGTACTATCTAAACGTTGGCTACGAATTCTAATCGTGAATGAACACAAACCGCCTTCGGGCGGTTTTTAATATTTTTGTGATGGAAAATCGAATGACGAAACCCAAGCAAGTGGTGGTCAGTTGGTCCAGTGGTAAAGATTCGACATTAACGCTTGAGCGCCTTAACGAGAATCCAAATTATCAAGTTGTCGGTTTGTACACGACTTACGTAGGGAAAGAAGTCCCTTTCCAAGCAACTCCGCTTGAGGTTGTACAAATGCAAGCAGACTTACTTGCGCTTCCGCTCATTACTATCGAACTGCCTGAAGTCTTTCCGAGTAACGACATTTATCAATCGACCATCGTTAATGCATTACAAAGTAGTGGTCTGAATATAGAAGCTGTCGCATTTGGCGATATGTTTTGCAATGGCATTGCCGAGTACCGACGCAGCTATATTGAACCTGCTGGCTGGGAGTGCGTCTTTCCTCTATTAGGGGAGAGCAGCGAAAAACTAGCGATGGAAATCATAGAGCGTGGTATTCAAACGATGTTGATCACCATCGACGGAAGTGTTCTCCCTCCAGAATGGTGTGGTCTCTGGTATGACAAAGTCCTAATAGAGTCATTACCAAGTCAAATTGATCCCTGTGGGGAAAATGGTGAATTTCACACATTGGTCACGTCTTCGCCGTCTTTTCAAGGGCATATCGAGCTGACGAATCGAGATGTAGAATCTGGAGATAGATTCAGCCATCAAAGATACCATGCTAAAGCATTGCCAAAACAAATCTAAGCAGTATGATCGCAACGTTTCTGTTCTTTAGGTAAGGCTCGTGCGAGTAGCAAGTAAGAAAAAAGTCCTAGTTTTTGACTCCGGTGTTGGTGGTCTTTCTGTATTCCAAGAGATACATCGCCTATTGCCGCATCTTGACTACTTATACTTATTCGATAATCAGGCTTACCCTTATGGTGAACTCGATCAGGCGGTACTCATTTCACGAGTTAACCAACTGGTCTCTTCATTAGTCGAAGAACACCAAGTCGACATTGTTGTCATTGCTTGTAATACGGCAAGCACCATAGTGCTTCCTTCCTTACGTGAAAATCTATCGATTCCCGTTGTTGGTGTTGTCCCTGCGATTAAACCCGCATCGCTTTTGGCATCAAAAGGGGTAGGGCTGATCGCCACTCCGGCGACAGTAACACGCCAATATACTCACGAGTTAATACGAGACTTTGCGCAAGGCAAACCAGTTGAGCTGTTGGGATCAACTCGCTTGGTGGATATGGCCGAAGAGAAGTTGCGAGGCAACAGCGTTTCTCTAGACGAACTGACAAAAATCCTGCTTCCGCTTCGCGATAAAGTAGACGTTGCGGTGCTCGGTTGTACTCACTTCCCTTTAATCAAAGAGGAAATTCATCAAGCTTTGGGTGGAGACGTTACTTTAATTGATTCGGGTGCAGCCATTGCACGTCGAGTAAAAGCATTACTATTAAGTGATGAAATTGAGGATACGGAAGAGGGAAGTAAGTCGATTTATGCCAGTGCAACTCCTTGGCAGGAAGATGCACTGAACATTTGTTTAAAGAAGCTAGGTTTTAATCCTGTTCTGGTTTACCACCATCCGGGTGTTTAGGATCGTTCGCAATTCTCACTTTTAGCGTTCTCTCCATATATTCCTTTTCATTCAGTTTAGCGATAGCTGGCTTGGCATCTGCCGCAGCCATCACGACAAAACCAAACCCTCTTCTTTTTCCAGTGCGCTTATCTTTCATTAAGCGTACTGCATAGACCTGTCCATATTCAGCAAACAAATCGCGAACGTGACTCTCATTGGCCTTATAAGGAAGGTTGCCGACATACAGAGTTTTAGTTGATGGATCCGAGTCTGTTGATTGAATAGAAGGTGTCTGGCTAGAAAATGAAAATAAAAAAGCAGTAGCGATAACACCAATGAGAAAACTCAAGGCTGGTGGGATGGTGACTTGAGAGAAGACGATTCCCCCAACGACGGCCAGCCCGGCACATAAAATCAGATTTTTTTTAGACGTCATTTTAATTACTACACATAGTGATAAAGAGATCGATTGTCCATTAACAGAATAGACACATGAATCTTACGTATATGGTTGGTGTTTTTCCAACCAATTGCTGTGATATGTCTCAAATGTGACGAAGAAATATGCAAATATCACGCTTTTGGCTAACTAATGACCTGTTGAAAGTTTTTTTGCAAAAAACGCTTGTACTAATTTCTCAACTCCCTATACTGCGCATCCACCGACACGGAGTGAGACGAAAGTCACACAGCGAGTCGGAAGTGAGAGAAAAAGAAATTTGAAAAAATGCTTGACTCTCTCACGGTGCGGAGTAAGATACGCACCCCTAACGACGAGCAACTAAGTTGCTGGATAAGTTAGAAAAGCTCTTTAAAAATATAAACCTATCAATCTGTGTGGGCACTCGTTGATGATAATCCAATTAGAAATTTCTCTAAATAAAGAGGGGTTTCAAATTAGGTTTCAATGAAACGAAGTGACCATTGAATCTTCGGATTCAGCACAGTCAATTCAAACATTACTTTATGTAATGTTCAGTATTCATTGAGCCGAACAAAATCTTAAATT